>NZ_JAKQYH010000060.1:0-59766 GCF_022343545.1 Streptomyces arenae | reverse complement strand
TGGCCCTCGGACAACACGGGCGCGGTGTGGCAGGCGATCCTCGCGCGCGTGAACTCCTACAAGGACCTGGAACCGGAACTGCTGGGACGCGTGGAAGAACTGATCGACTTCGTCACGGGCAACGGCGGGGCCTGACGTTCCCACAGGCGGCACCGGAACCGCCGAAGGGCCTCCCGGCCGGGGCGGGTGCCGCGCTCGGCCACCACGAGGGCAGGCCGAGCGCCGGTCTCGGCCGCCCCGAGATCAGGCCGAGCACCGGTCTCGGCCGGCCCGAGATCAGGCCGAGCGCCGGTCTCGGCCGCCTCGAGATCAGGCCGATTCACCCGCCCAAGTGATCAGTCCACCAGATCCCTGACCACCGCGTCCGCCAGCAGCCGTCCCCGCAGCGTCAGCACGGCCCGCCCCTCGTCGTACGCACCGCTCTCCAGCAGCCCCTCCCCGAGGGCCCGCCGCGAAGCCGCGAGGCCCGCCTCCTTCAGCAGCCCCAGTGGCACCCCCTCGCGCAGCCGCAGCTCCAGCAGGATCCGCTCCACCCGCCTGTCCTCGTCCGACAGGACCTCGCGCCCGGCCCCCGGCGACCGCCCGGACGCCAGCGCCGCCGCGTACGCCCCCGGATGCTTGACGTTCCACCAGCGCACCCCGCCGACGTGCGAGTGCGCCCCCGGTCCGGCGCCCCACCAGTCGGCACCCCGCCAGTACAGCTCGTTGTGCAGGCAGCGGCCCGCCTCGGAGGTCGCCCAGTTCGACACCTCGTACCAGTCGAAACCCGCCTCCGACAGCACCGACTCGGCGATCAGGTACCGGTCGGCGTGCACGTCGTCGTCGGTCATCGGCACCTCGCCCCGCCGGATCCGGCGCGCCAGCTGCGTACCCTCCTCGACGATCAGCGCGTACGCCGACACATGGTCGGGTCCCGCCCCGATCGCCGCGTCGAGGGAGGCCCGCCAGTCGTCGTCGGACTCACCGGGCGTGCCGTAGATCAGGTCCAGGTTGACGTGCTCGAAGCCGGCCGCACGGGCTTCGGCCACGCACGCCTCGGGGCGTCCGGGGGTGTGCGTCCGGTCGAGCACCCGCAGCACGTGCTGCCGGGCGCTCTGCATGCCGAAGGAGATCCGGTTGAAGCCGCCCTCCCGCAGGGCCGCCAGATACGCCGGGTCGACGGACTCCGGGTTCGCCTCCGTGGTGATCTCCGCGTCCGGCGCGAGCCCGAACTCGTCCCGGATCGCGCCCAGCATCCGCACCAGGTCACCGGCGGCCAGCAGGGTCGGCGTACCGCCGCCCACGAAGACCGTGCGCACCTCGCGCGGATCGTCACCGAGGACCTTCCTGGCCAGCCTGACCTCGTCGACGAGCGTGTCCGCGTAGTTGTCACGGGAGGCCAGCACCCCACCG
The DNA here is from genome assembly GCF_022343545.1 of Streptomyces arenae. Taxonomy (NCBI): domain Bacteria; kingdom Bacillati; phylum Actinomycetota; class Actinomycetes; order Kitasatosporales; family Streptomycetaceae; genus Streptomyces; species Streptomyces arenae. The sequence continues at coordinate 58,374 of NZ_JAKQYH010000060.1, read as the reverse complement.
GTGCCGCGCAGCTCGGTCGCCGTGTAGGTGTTGAAGTCGCAGTAGCCGCAGCGGGTCGCGCAGTACGGGACGTGCAGGTAGAACCCGAGGGGGCGGGCGGCGGCGCCGGCCAGCGCGGACGCCGGGAGCGCGCCGTCGTCCGGAACCGGTTCGCCGTCGGGAAGTGCGGAAGGCATGTCCCCCATTGTCCCGTACCCGCAGCGAACCGATTCCCGCCGCCGGACAGCCGCCGGGCACGGCCGTACGACTCCGTACGCGCGCGTGCCGAGCACAACGCCGTACGCGCGCGTACCCAGCACAACGCCGTACCCGCGCGTACCCTGCACGACGCCGTACGCGCGCGTGCCTTGCACGGCCTCGTCCGCGGGGCGTGGCCCGGTCCGGTGGCGTCCCGGCGGCCGGGCGGTCACTCCGCCTGGAGGACCAGCAGTGCCAGGTCGTCCTCGGGCTGGCCGCCGCCGAACTCGTGGACGAGCCGTCTGATCCGCTCGGCGATCAGCTCGGCGCTCAGCCCGACGCAGCCGGCCAGCGCCTGCGCGAGCCCGTCGCCGTCGTCGAACTGCCTGGAACCGGAACGGCGCTCGGTGACGCCGTCGGTCACGCACAGCAGACTGTCGCCGGGCGCGAGCTCGATGGTCTCGCTGGTGTACGTCTCGTCCTCGACGACCCCGAGCAGGGTCTGCGGCCGGGCGGCGGTGCGCACCTCACCGTCGGGGCCGAGCAGCAGCGGCAGCGGATGCCCGGCGCTGGCGAGGGTGCAGCGGGCACCGCCCTCCTCCAGGGGGGTCAGCTCGCCGTAGAGGAGGGACAGGAACCGGGTCTGCGGGCCGTCCCCGGGCGGCAGCGGGTGACCGCCGGCGGCGACCAGGGCGCGGGCGGCGGCGTCGGCGGCCTCGGTGGCGTCGTCGAGGAGCAGCTGGTTCAGGCGGTCGAGGACGTCGGCGACCCGGTAGCCCTCGCGCGCGAGGAGACGCAGCCAGGGCCGCGCCAGGCCGATGACGACGGCCGCCTCCGGGCCCTTTCCCTGGACGTCGCCGACGGCGAAGCACCAGCGGCCGTCACCGGCCGGGAACAGGTCGTAGAAGTCGCCGCTGGGACCGCCCATGTCACAGGGCTCGTAGACGAGCGCGCTGCGCAGGCCCGGGATCTCGGCGACCGCGCCGGGCAGCAGCCCCCGCTGGAGGACGGCGCTGATGGTGGCCTGCCGGGCGTACTGGCGGGCCGCCCCGATGGCAAGGGCGACCCGGCGGCCGAAGTCCTCGACCAGGCCGGTGATCTCGTCGGGGAAGCCGTCCGGGCCGGCGCGTCCGATGACGAGGGTGCCGAGCGGACGGCCGCCCGCGATCAGCCGGTAGGCGAGCGCCGCGCCCTGGGCGCCCTGCGGGCCGAGCACCGCGCCGGGCCAGGGATACGGCTCGGGCCCGGACCGCAAGCCGTCCCTCGCGCCCGGCGGGTCCTTCTCCAGGGCCCTGCGCAGCTCCTCGATGCGGTTCTCGCTGCTGTGCCAGACCCGGGCCAGCCGCGGCCCGCCGGCGCCCGTCGGGTCGTTCCAGCCGCCGCGTACGGTCGCCTCGTCCTCCAGCCACACCGCGCACCAGTCGGCGAGCCTGGGCACGATCAGCTGGCCGGTGAGCGCGGCCACCAGGTTCTCGTCGAGCTGTCCTGCGAGCAGGTCGGAGGCCTCGGCGAGGAAGGTCAGGGCGCCCCGGTTGAGCCAGTCCCGGTCCCGCTCGGGCCGGTGCGGGCATCCCTGGTCGGGACCGGCCGAGGAGGCTCCCTGGTCGGACTCGGCCGAAGGCCCGGGAGACGGGGTGTGCGGCCCCGGGGAGGCGGGCGGTTCGGGGGCGAGGATGCCGGCGACCCGCAGTTCCTGCTCGTCGGGCAGGGTGCCGCCGCGGCCGGTCAGCCGGGCCCACACCGACTTCGCCCCGGTCCGGTAGGTCACCCCCCAGGACTCGGCGAGCGAGGCGACCAGCCGCAGCCCCCGCCCGAACTCCGGCGTCTCGTACGGCGTCTCGCCCGCGTGGTCGCGGGGGGCACGGGAGGGATGGTGGTCGGTCACCTCGACGACGAGCGCCGTCTCTTCATGCCGCTCGTGCTGTGAGTGCTGTGAGTGCTGTGAGTGCTGTGAGTGCTGTTCACACTGTTCACGCTGTTCATGTTGCTGGTGCTGTCCGAGTGCGGGCTGCTCCAGCCACCAGTCGATCTCGACGTCGGTGCCGGCGTGCACCACGGCGTTGGTGACCAGTTCGCTGACGACGATCATGGCGTCCTCGGCGACCCGCCGCTGTTCCCGGCCCAGCAGTCCGCGGTCCGTCCACTCGTCCAGGGAAGCGCGCACCAGCGCGCGGGCGGAACCGGGCGCCAGCGGGCTCCCCGGCAGAGTCGCGCGCCCCTGCGCGCGCGGGACCGTGCTTTCGTGCACGGGCGCCTCGTCGCGCGCAGGCGCCTCACGGACCGGGGAGACGGTCTCCCGTTGCGTGGGTATGGCCCCCATGTCCAGCTCCCCGAGCAGTTCGGACGAATACATCCCGACGGATGCGGACAGAGTGACAGACTGACTGCGCCCATAAGCACCGAGTTACCGAAGTGGGCCGCCATGAGTGAGAACAGTGCTACGCGTGTGCTCGAAGACGGACAGAAACCGGAACAACTCCGAGCATCCGAACTGCGCCCGCTGCTCGCCGCGATGACCGCCGCGCGGGACGGCGACTTCACCAAGGCGCCCGAGACCGGGGAGGGGATCGTCGCCGAACTCATAGCGGTCTTCAACCAGATCATGGACCGCAGCGTTCACTTCAACACCGAGGTGCAACGCGTGAAACGGGAACTGGTACGCCACGGCCGTCTCGACGAACGGCTGTCGGCGAGCCCCGGCCAGGGCGCCTGGACGTCCCGTGTCAACGACGTCAACCAGGTGCTCGACGCCCTGGTCGCCCCGGCGGCGAACGCCACGCGCGTGCTGGACGCGGTGGCCGGCGGCGACCTCACCCAGCGGGTCGACCTGCACGACGGCAGCCGCCAGTTGCGCGGCGACCTGCGCCGGCTGGGCCGCACGGTGAACAAGACGGTCGACCAGCTGTCCCTGTTCACCGGCGAGGTGACCCGGGTGGCCCGCGAGGTCGGCACCGAGGGCCGGCTCGGCGGCCGGGCCAAGGTGCAGGGTCTGTCGGGCAGCTGGCGGGACGTGACCGAGGCCGTGAACACGATGGCGTCCCGGCTGACCGCGCAGGTCCGTGACATCGCCCTGGTGACGACCGCGGTGGCCCGCGGCGACCTCACCCGCACGGTGACCGTCGAGGCGACCGGTGAGCTGCTGGAGCTGAAGCTCACCGTGAACACGATGGTCGACCAGCTCTCCGCGTTCGCCGACGAGGTCACCCGCGTCGCCCGCGAAGTCGGCACCGAGGGCCAGCTGGGCGGCCGCGCCCAGGTACGGGGTGTCTCCGGTGTGTGGAAGGACCTCACGGACAACGTCAACTTCATGGCGTCGAACCTGACGTCCCAGGTCCGCAACATCGCCCAGGTGACGACAGCCGTCGCCAACGGTGACCTTTCGCAGAAAATCACCGTCGACGCGAAAGGCGAGATTCTTGAACTGAAGTCGACCATCAACACGATGGTCGACCAGCTCTCCGCCTTCGCCGACGAAGTCACCCGCGTCGCCCGCGAAGTCGGCACCGAAGGAAACCTCGGCGGCCGGGCGCAGGTCAGAGGCGTCTCCGGCGTCTGGAAAGACCTCACCGAGAACGTCAACTTCATGGCGGACAACCTGACCTCGCAGGTCCGCAACATCGCCCTCGTCTCCACGGCCGTCGCCCAGGGCGATCTCGGCAAGAAGATCACGGTGGAGGCGAAAGGCGAGATCCTTGAACTGAAGTCGACCATCAACACGATGGTCGACCAGCTCTCCGCCTTCGCCGACGAAGTCACCCGCGTCGCCCGCGAAGTCGGCACCGAAGGAAACCTCGGCGGTCAGGCGCAGGTCAGAGGCGTCTCCGGCGTCGGGAAAGACCTCACGGACAACGTCAACTTCATGGCGCTCAACCTGACCTCGCAGGTCCGCAACATCGCCCAGGTGACGACAGCCGTCGCCAACGGCGACCTCTCCAAGAAAATCACCGTCGACGCACGCGGCGAGATCCTCGAACTCAAGGACACCGTCAACACGATGGTCCAACAACTACGGGCCTTCGCCGACGAGGTGACCCGCGTGGCCCGCGAGGTCGGCACCGACGGCCGGCTCGGCGGCCGGGCCCAGGTCCTCGGCGTCTCCGGGGTCTGGCGGGACCTCACCGACAACGTCAACTACATGGCCGACAACCTCACCTCCCAGGTGCGCAACATCGCCCAGGTCGCGACGGCCGTCGCCCAGGGCGACCTGTCCCGGAAGATCGACGTCGACGCGCGCGGCGAAATCCTCGAACTCAAGATCACCATCAACACGATGGTCGACACCCTGTCGTCCTTCGCGTCCGAGGTGACCCGCGTGGCCCGCGAGGTGGGCTCCGAGGGCCAGCTCGGCGGCCAGGCCCGGGTGGAGGGCGTGTACGGCACCTGGAAGCGCCTGACGACCAACGTGAACGAACTCGCGCTCAACCTCACCACCCAGGTCCGCGCGATCGCCGAGGTCGCCTCCGCTGTCGCCCAGGGCGACATGTCCCGCTCGATCACGGTCGAGGCCCGCGGCGAGGTCGCCGAACTGAAGGACAACATCAACCTGATGGTGGCCAACCTGCGCGAGACCACCCGCGCGAAGGACTGGCTGGAGTCCAACCTGGCCCGGCTCGCCGCACTGATGCAGGGCCACCGGGACCTGATGGAGGTCGCCGACCTGATCCTGCGCGAACTGACCCCGCTGGTGAACGCCCAGTACGGCGCGTTCTTCCTGGCCGACCCGGACGACGACGGCGCCACCGTGCCCATGGCCGTACCGGCGAAGGGCCTCGCCTTCATCGCCGGCTACGGCTCCGCCCAGGGCGCGACCGTCGAGACCGGCGGACTCCCGGTGCACGGCCTGATCCACCAGGCGGCCCGCGAGAAGAAGCGGATCCTCGTCGAGGAGACCCCACCGGACTACATCAAGATCAACAGCGGGCTGGGGGAAGCCGCGCCGACGACGATCGTCATCATCCCGATCCTCTTCGAGGACAAACTCCTCGGCGTGATCGAACTGGCTTCCTTCTCCCGCTTCTCCGACGTCCACCTGGCCTTCTTCGACCAGTTCGTCAACACCATCGGTGTGGCGATCAACACGATCATCGCCAACTCCCGCACTGAATCCCTGCTCGGCGAGTCACAACGGCTGGCGATGCAGCTCCAGGAACGTTCGGACGAACTCCAGGAACAACAGGCCGAACTACAGCGTTCGAACGCGGAACTGGAGGAGAAAGCAGCCCTGCTGGCGACCTCCTCCCAGTACAAGTCCGAGTTCCTGGCGAACATGTCCCACGAACTGCGCACCCCGCTGAACTCCCTGCTGATCCTGGCCCGGCTGCTGTCCGACAACCCGGACGGCCGCCTGTCCGACCAGGAGGTCCAGTTCGCCACGACGATCCACCGTTCGGGCTCGGACCTGCTCCAGCTCATCAACGACATCCTCGACCTGTCGAAGATCGAGGCCGGCCGGATGGACGTCCGCCCCAAACGACTCCCGCTGATCAAACTCCTCGACTACGTCCACGCCACCTTCCGCCCGCTCACCCTGGACCGGGGGCTGGCCTTCGAGGTCGCGGTCGGCGAGGACGTACCCCGCGAGATGTACTCGGACGAACAACGTCTCCAGCAGATCCTGCGCAACCTGCTCTCCAACGCCATCAAGTTCACCGCCAAAGGACGCGTGGAACTCCGGGTGTCCCGGGTCAGGGACCCCGAGCACCACTACGTCCGCGACAGCGACGACGTGATCGCCTTCCAGGTCACCGACACCGGGATCGGAATCGCCGCCGAAAAACTCCCGGTGATCTTCGAGGCGTTCCAGCAGGCCGACGGCACCACGAACCGCAAGTACGGCGGCACCGGCCTCGGCCTGTCCATCAGCCGGGAGATCGCCGGCCTGCTCGGCGGCCACATCGTCGCCGAGAGCGAACCGGGCACCGGCTCGACGTTCACCCTGTACGTCCCGGTCGTCAGCCCCGGCCACTCGGCCGCCGGCCCGACCGCACCGGAGGGCCGCCCTCTCGCGCTGCCCGGCCCCGTCGTCCCCCACGACACGGACGACGCCTGGCCAGCACCGGCGAAACTCAAGGCGTGGCAGTCCGGCCGCGCCGGCCGGGTCCTCCCCGGCCGCCGCGTCCTGATCATCGACGACGACATCCGCAACGTCTTCGCGCTCACCCACGTCCTGGGCCGCGTCGGCATGCCGGTGCTGTACGCGGAGAACGGCCGGGAAGGCATCGAGACCCTCGAACGCAACCCGGACGTCGAACTCGTCCTGATGGACATCATGATGCCGGAGATGGACGGCTACGAGACCATCGCGGCCATCCGCCGAGCCCCCCGCTGGACGGGCCTGCCGATCGTCGCCCTCACGGCGAAGGCGATGCCCGGCGACCGGGAGAAGTCCATCGCGCGCGGCGCCAACGACTACGTGCCCAAGCCGGTGGACGTCGACCGGCTGCTCACCGTCGTCACGGCGCTCCTGGACCCCGACACCACGGAAACCGTCACCACGGAAACCGTCGCCACGGCCGACAACGAACGGACGGAGCAATGATCCCTGACGAGCGGGCCGGCATCCTCCTGGTCGACGACATGGAGGACAACCTCATCGCGCTGGAAGCCGTTCTCGGCTCACTGAACGAGCCCATAGTGCGGGCACGTTCCGGTGAGGAGGCGATGAAGGCCCTGCTGCGCCGCCGTTTCGCCGTGGTCCTCCTCGACATCCGCATGCCGGGCATGGACGGCTTCGAGACGGCCGCGAACATCAAACGACTCGACCAGACGAAAGACGTCCCGATCATCTTCCTGACCGGCATGGAGGAGGACGCGGGATACGCGTTCCGCGGCTACGCGACGGGCGCGGCGGACTACCTGACGAAACCGTTCGACCCGTGGGTGCTACGGGCGAAGGTCAACGTGTTCCTGGAGTTGCACCGGAAGAACCAGCAACTCCAGGCGCTGCTGAATCGGGAACAGGCGAGCTTCAACGAGCTCAGCAAGCGACTGGCGGTCATGGAGGACCGCCTGTCCGAGGAACCCGTCGACGTAGCAACGCTGAAGAAAGAAGCCGGAAAACTACGTCAACTGCTGAGCAATGCACGGTCGTACTGACACGGACGGGCGCGGACGGGCGCGGGGAACCGTGCGGCCGGCCCCCACGCGCCCGTACCTGACAGCCTCTAGGCTTCCCGCGTCCCGGCGTACATCTCGTCGATGAGGTGCTTGTACTCCCGCTCCACGACCGGCCTCTTCAGCTTCAGGCTCGGTGTGATCTCCCCGTGCTCCACGTCGAGGTCCCGGGGAAGCAGCCGGAACTTCTTGATGGTCTGCCACTTCTGGAGACCTTCGTTGAGCTGCTTGACGTATCCGTCGACCATCTCGACGGTCACCGGCGCGGCCACGACCTCGGCGTAGGACTTGCCGTCCAGGCCGTTCTCCTTGGCCCATTCGAGGATCGCGGGCTCGTCGAGAGCGATCAGCGCGGTGCAGAAGTTCCGGTCGGCGCCGTGCACGAGGATGTTCGAGACGTACGGGCAGACCGCCTTGAACTGTCCCTCGACCTCGGCCGGCGCGATGTACTTGCCGCCGGACGTCTTGATGAGGTCCTTCTTCCGGTCGGTGATCCGCAGATAACCGTCGGGAGACAGTTCGCCGATGTCACCGGTGTGGAACCAGCCGTCGCTCTCCAGTACCTCGGCGGTCTTCTCCGGCAGCCCGTGGTAGCCCTGCATGATGCCGGGGCCGCGCAGCAGGATCTCCCCGTCGTCGGCGATCCGGACCTCGCAGCCGGGCAGCGGCTTGCCGACCGTCCCGGTGCGGTAGGCCTCGCCGGGGTTCACGAAGGACGCGGCCGAGGACTCCGTCAGGCCGTAGCCCTCCAGGATGTGCACGCCGGCGCCGGCGAAGAAGTAGCCGATCTCGGGCGCCAGCGCGGCGGAGCCGGAGACGCAGGCCCGCAGCCGTCCGCCGAAGGCCTCGCGCAGCTTGGAGTACACCAGGCCGTCGGCGACCTTGTGCTTGGCGGCGAGCCCGAAGGGCGCGGTCGCGGCGCCGGTGCGGCGGAAGTTGTCCTGGGTGACCTTGGCGTACTCGCGGGCGACCTCGGCCGCCCACTGGAAGATCTTGTACTTGGCCGCGCCGCCCGCGCGGGCCTTCGCCGCGACGCCGTTGTAGACCTTCTCGAAGATGCGCGGCACGGCGGCCATGTACGTCGGCTGCACGACCGGCAGATTCTCGATGATCTTGTCGACGCGGCCGTCGACAGCGGTGACGTGACCGACCTCGATCTGCCCGGAGGTGAGCACCTTGCCGAAGACGTGGGCGAGCGGCAGCCACAGGTACTGCACGTCCTCGCCGCTGATCAGCCCGGTCGCGGCGATCGCCTTCGCCATGTACGACCAGTTGTCCTGCGGCAGCCGCACACCCTTGGGGCGGCCGGTGGTACCGGAGGTGTAGATGAGCGTGGCGAGCTGGTCCTTGGTGATCGCGCCGACCCGCTCCTTGATCAGCTCGGGGTGCTTCTCCAGGTACTTGGCGCCGCGCTGTTCCAGTTCGGCAAGGGTGATGACCCAGTCGCTCGTCTCGACGCCGGCCCCGTCGATGACGACGACCTGGGTGAGCTCGGGCAGCTCCGCGCGCTTCTCGACGGCCTTGGCGAGCTGTGCCGCGTCCTCCGCGATCAGCACCCGGCTCTCGGAGTCGGAGAGGATGAACGCCGACTCCTCGGCGTTGGTCTGCGGGTAGACGGTCGTGGTGGCCGCGCCGGCGCACAGGATGCCGAGGTCGGCGAGGATCCACTCGACGCGGGTGGAGGAGGCGAGGGCGACCCGCTGCTCCGGCTGGATGCCGAGTTCGATGAGGCCGGCCGCGATGGCGTAGACCCGTTCGGCCGCCTGCGCCCAGCTGAGCGACTTCCAGTCGTCCGGGCCGTCGCCGGAGGCGGCGGGCACCGGGTAGCGGTAGGCCTCGGCGTCCGGTGTGGCCGTCACCCGATCCAGGAAGAGGGCCGCCACGGACGGCGGTCGGTTCTCGATCAGTGTCTGTGTGTCGCTCACGACATCCTCCGGGACCCGCGACGGTGCGGCTGGCTCAGTGCGGCTGGGTTTACTCACGGTGTGGGTTGACGCTGGTTGTTTAACTCGCGAGTAACTATCGAGCAGGGATCAGAGTAAGCCGCGACCGGGCTGTACGTAAGGGGCATCGGCCTGTCTGTTTCCCCGCATCTTCCACGCAGAGCGACGCTACGCGCGCGTAGGGGCCCGCCGCGCTTTCGTACGGCGGACCCCTGTTGCGCCCGGTTTGCGACCGCGACCGACTGTTACCCGCGGTTACTTCTTGCTCTTGGCCGATCCCGCGCTGTCATCACTGCTCAGGACCGCGATGAAGGCCTCCTGCGGAACCTCCACGGAACCCACCATCTTCATCCGCTTCTTGCCTTCCTTCTGCTTCTCCAGCAGCTTGCGCTTGCGGGAGATGTCGCCGCCGTAGCACTTGGCGAGGACGTCCTTGCGGATGGCACGGATGGTCTCGCGGGCGATGACCCGGGAGCCGATGGCGGCCTGGATGGGCACCTCGAAGGCCTGCCGGGGAATCAGCTCGCGCAGCTTGGCGACGAGCCGCACACCGTAGGCGTACGCCGCGTCCTTGTGCGTGATCGCCGAGAACGCGTCGACCTTGTCGCCGTGCAGCAGGATGTCGACCTTCACCAGGCTGGACGTCTGCTCACCGGTGGGCTCGTAGTCGAGCGAGGCGTACCCGCGGGTCTTCGACTTCAACTGGTCGAAGAAGTCGAAGACGATCTCCGCGAGAGGAAGCGTGTACCGGATCTCGACCCGGTCCTCGGAGAGGTAGTCCATCCCGAGCAGCGTGCCGCGCCGGGTCTGGCACAGCTCCATGATCGAGCCGATGAACTCGGTCGGCGCGAGGATCGTGGCCCGTACGACGGGCTCGTACACCTCGTTGATCTTCCCCTCGGGGAATTCGCTCGGATTGGTGACGGTGTACTCGGTCCCGTCCTCCATGACCACGCGGTACACCACGTTGGGCGCGGTGGCGATGAGATCGAGACCGAACTCCCGCTCCAGCCGCTCCCGGATCACGTCCAGGTGCAGCAGGCCGAGGAAGCCGACGCGGAAACCGAAGCCGAGGGCGGCGGAGGTCTCCGGTTCGTAGACGAGTGCGGCGTCGTTGAGCTGCAGCTTGTCCAGCGCCTCGCGCAGCTCCGGATAGTCGGAGCCGTCGAGCGGATAGAGCCCGGAGAAAACCATGGGCTTCGGGTCCTTGTAGCCGCCCAGGGCCTCCGTGGCGCCCTTGTTCTGGCTGGTGACGGTGTCACCGACCTTGGACTGCCGGACGTCCTTCACACCGGTGATCAGGTAACCGACCTCACCGACACCCAGGCCGTCCGCGGACAGCATCTCCGGCGAGTTGGTCCCGATCTCCAGCAGCTCGTGCGTGGCGCCCGTCGACATCATCCTGATGCGCTCGCGCTTGTTGAGCTGGCCGTCGATGACACGGACGTACGTCACGACACCGCGGTAGGAGTCGTAGACCGAGTCGAAAATCATGGCGCGGGCGGGCGCGTCGGCGACACCGACCGGCGCCGGGATCTCCTGGACGACCTTGTTCAGCAGCGCGTCGACGCCGACACCGGTCTTCGCGGAGACCCGCAGCACGTCGTCCGGCTCACAGCCGACCAGGTTCGCCAGTTCCTCGGCGAACTTCTCCGGCTGCGCGGCCGGCAGGTCGATCTTGTTGAGCACGGGGATGATCGTGAGGTCGTTCTCCATCGCCAGGTACAGGTTGGCGAGGGTCTGCGCCTCGATGCCCTGGGCGGCGTCGACGAGGAGGATCGTCCCCTCGCAGGCCGCCAGCGACCGCGAGACCTCGTAGGTGAAGTCGACGTGCCCCGGGGTGTCGATCATGTTGAGGATGTGCGTGCTGCCCTGGTCCGGGCCCTCGGTGGGGGCCCAGGGCAGACGCACCGCCTGGGACTTGATCGTGATGCCGCGTTCGCGCTCGATGTCCATCCGGTCGAGGTACTGAGCACGCATCTGCCGCTGCTCGACCACACCGGTCAGCTGGAGCATCCGGTCGGCGAGCGTGGACTTGCCGTGGTCGATGTGCGCGATGATGCAGAAATTGCGGATCAGAGCCGGGGCGGTACGGCTCGGCTCGGGCACATTGTTAGGGGTCGCGGGCACGCAGGGTCCTGTCTCTTGAGGCGCCTTATGCCTCGGGTCGGATCGATACGTAGCCTCCATGGTCCCATGGAGAGCGACCAGGGGACGGTTTGGGCTGGCAGCCACCCCGCTGCTAGTCTGGGCAGCTGTGTCTCATGCCCTCTCAGCGCGAGGCACTGTCAATCAGAAAACACCCGGTACGCGACCCGGATCTCTCCATGCCTTCGTGCCCGGAGAAGTCCCGGCCCGTGCCTGAACCTGAAAAGGCTCATTCGTGGCGAACATCAAGTCCCAGATCAAGCGGATCAAGACCAACGAGAAGGCTCGGCTGCGCAACAAGGCCGTCAAGTCCTCCCTGAAGACCGCGATCCGCAAGGCCCGCGAGGCCGCTGCCGCGGGTGACGTCCAGAAGGCCACCGAGCTGCAGCGCGCTGCCGCGCGTCAGCTCGACAAGGCCGTCTCCAAGGGCGTCATCCACAAGAACCAGGCCGCCAACAAGAAGTCGGCGCTTGCTTCCAAGGTCGCTTCCCTCCAGGGCTGAACCTCTTCTTCCTTGATCTGACCGCCGGAAAGACCCAGAGCGGGCCCTCTCTCATCCGCTCCCGACCGGCACCCCGAGGATCGACGCGCGGCCTGCGTTCGCCACGCGGGCGTTGATCCGACAGCTCGAACCGAAGGCCCCGTCCTCCGCCCTTCCCCAGGGCGACGGACGGGGCCTTCGGTGTGCGCGGCGGCTCCGGGCGCCCGGAGCACGGGCCGGTTGGCGCTAGCCGCGCCCCCGTGACCGTGCGGCCCGCGCGATGGTCACCACGGCCTTCTCCAGGGCGTACTCGGGGTCGTCCCCGCCGCCCTTCACGCCCGCGTCGGCCTCGGCGACGGCCCGCAGCGCGACCGCGACACCGTCCGGTGTCCAGCCGCGCATCTGCTGCCGCACCCGGTCGATCTTCCACGGCGGCATCCCGAGTTCCCGCGCGAGATCAGCGGGCCGGCCGCCGCGGGCCCCCGACAGCTTCCCGATCGCCCGCACGCCCTGCGCGAGCGCGCTCGTGATCATCACCGGTGCGACCCCGGTCGCCAGCGACCAGCGCAACGCCTCCAGCGCCTCCGCCGTCCGTCCTTCCACGGCCCGGTCGGCGACGGTGAAGCTCGACGCCTCGGCCCGCCCCGTGTAGTACCGCCCGACGACGGCCTCGTCGACGGTGCCCTCGACGTCCGCGGTGAGCTGCGACACCGCCGACGCCAGTTCCCGCAGATCACTGCCGATGGCGTCGACGAGGGCCTGGCAGGCCTCCGGTGTCGCGGACCGCCCGAGCGCCCGGAACTCACCGCGTACGAACGCCAGCCGGTCCGCGGGCTTGGTCATCTTCGGGCACGCGATCTCCCGCGCCCCCGCCTTGCGTGCCGCGTCCAGCACTCCCTTGCCCTTGACCCCGCCCGCGTGCAGCAGCACGAGCGTGATCTCCTCGGCGGGCGCCCCGAGATACGCCTTCACGTCCTTGACGGTGTCGGCGGACAGGTCCTGCGCGTTGCGTACGACCACGACCTTGCGCTCGGCGAACAGCGACGGGCTGGTCAGCTCCGCGAGGGTGCCGGGCTGCAACTGGTCCGGGGCCAGGTCCCGGACGTCCGTGTCGGCGTCGGCGGCCCGGGCGGCGGCCACCACCTGCTGCACCGCACGGTCGAGCAGCAGGTCCTCCTGCCCCACGGCAAGGGTCACCGGGGCGAGCGGATCGTCATCAGCAGTCTTCTTGGCCATCGCGCCAAGCATCCCACGGCCCACTGACAACGCGGCCGGACAGCCGGGCGCCGCTCACCGGCACCTCCGCCAAGAACGGCACCTCCGACGAGAACGGCGCTTCGGCCGGGAACGGCACCTCCGCCGGGAGGAAGGTCACGGTTCCTCCCGCCAGCCGTCCCACTGCCCCGCGAACTCGTCGAGCGCCGCCGGGTCCAGCAGGCCTTCCTCGTCCCGCAGCAGCACCAGCCACTGCGCGTCCTCCGCGTCGTCCTCCCCCGCCAGCGCGTCCCGCACCAGCCGTGGCTCCTCGGCGACCCCGAACCGCTCCCCGAGCGCCTCGGCCGCCTCCTCCGCCGCGTCCCGGTCCGGCAGCACCAGCACATGTCTCACATCGCTCACGGCCTCATTCTCGGGCACCGCTGCGCACCGGACCGAGCCGGGACGGCCGGCTCAGCCCTTGGGCACGATCTGCACGTCCAGGTCGATGCGGATGCTCGGTCCGACGACCGCGATCCCGCGCGCCAGCATGGTCTGCCAGCTCACGGTGAAGTCGTCGCGGTGCAGTTCGGTGGTGGCCCGGCAGGCCGCCCGCACCTCGCCCTCCATGCCGTTGCCGAGCCCGAAATGCTCGGTGTCCAGCGTGACCGTCCGTGTCACGCCGTGCAGCGACAGCGCCCCCGTGACCGCCCACCTGGCGCCGCCCCTGTGCACGAACCGCTCGCCGTAGAACTCCAGCGTCGGGAACCGCTGCACATCCAGGAAGTCCGCCGACCTCAGGTGGTCGTCCCGCATCCGCACGCGCGTGTCGATGGCCGCGGCGTCGATGACCACGTGCACGCGTAATCCCCCGACGACCGAATTAACCGTTCTGGTCGCCCTTTCGTGCCTTTCGCACAGCCGGCACACGGTCCAGTTCGATCCCGAACCGCACCCGGTAGACCCCGAGCACCTCCTCGTCACTCCCCAACTCCCGCACCTCACGCGTTCCGTCCGCCGTCGTCACCGTCAGCGTCCGTCCCCCGAGCGTGATCCGGCCGCCGTCCTCGGTGACCCGGGAACAGACCAGAGACTGCGTGAAGTGCGACGCCGACGAGGTGCTGTGCCACCACGTCCCGGCCGTGAAATCCCCGAGCACCCGCGGCCTGACCTCCAGCCGGTACTCCGGCCGCTCGTTCCGCAGCACGTCCAGATCCCCGGACGCCCCGTCGCCCGCTCCGCCCGCCCCCGCCCCCGCCCCTGCCGCGTCCGGTCCGGCCTCCGTGATCCGGAACGACCCGCCCGGATCGGCCTGTTCACCCCGCTCCGCGAACGCCAGCGGGTAGTGGCTGTGCGCCCCGAACCCGACGTCCGCCAGCCATTCGCTCCCGTCCACCGTCCGCACCCGCAGCGCGAGATGGTCGTACGGGATCCCCAACCGCCCCGCCTCCCCGTACACCCGCCCCGCCAGCGGCGTCACCCCGAAGCCCAGCGCGGTGAGCAGGACGGCGAACGCGCCGTTGAGCTCGTAGCAGAACCCGCCGCGGCCCGCACCCACCACCTTGTCCAGCAGCCGCTCCTCCTCCAGCACGATCTCCTCGCCGAGATGGATCGACAGGTTCTCGAAGGGCACCGTCAGCAGGTGCCGCAGATGCAGCTCACGCAGAGCGGCGGCGCTGGGCCGGGGCGGGCGGGCGGTGCCGAGACGGTGGAGGTAGGCGTCGATCCGCGCGGAGTTCACCGAGTTCATGCCCTCAGTCTCGCGCCACTCCCAGCTCCCCGGCCCGCCGTCCGCTGCCACCACCGGTCACCGCGAGCGCCCCGTCCCGGTCCGTGCGCAGCACCACCGCCCCCAGTGCCTCCAGTCCGGCGACCGTCCCCGGTGCCGGATGCCCGTACGGGTTGTCCGCACCGCAGGAGATCAGCGCGATCCTCGGCGCCACCAGCCGTATCAACTCCGGATCCTGGAACGCGGACCCGTGGTGGGCGACCTTCAGCACATCCACCCGGCCCAGCACGGCGGCCGCCGGCGATCTCAGGAGTTCCTGTTGGGCCGGGGGTTCGAGATCCCCGAGCAGCAGCATGCGCAGCCCCGCCGAACGCACCAGCAGGGTGACACTGGCGTCGTTCGGGCCGTCCGGTTCCGGCGCCGGATCCGGCGGCGGCCACAGCACCTGCCAGTCCAGCGGCCCGGTCCTGCGCCGCTCCCCGGCCACCGCGCGCGTGAGAGGGACACCGTGCGCGGCCGCCTCCCGTGTGACGAACTCCGCCTGGTCCGCCGGTTCCGGAAACCCTGTCGTCTCGATCTGCGCGACCTCACGCCCCCGCAGCACCCCAGGCAGTCCGGCCACGTGATCGGCATGGAAGTGGGTCAGAACGACCAGCGGAACGCGTGTGATGCCGAGTTCCCTCAGACAGTGGTCGACCAGCTTCGGATCGGGCCCGGCGTCCACGACCACCCCCGTACCCGCGCCCGCCGCGAGCACCGTCGCGTCACCCTGCCCCACGTCGCACATCGCCAGCCGCCAGCCGGGCGGCGGCCAGCCCGTGACCACCCGGGTCAGCGGCGCCGGCCGTACCACCAGCAGGACCAGCAGCACCCCCAGTGCCCCGCACCACCACGGATGCCGCAGCAACCGCCGCCCCAGCGGTACGACGGCCACCGTGATCCCCGCGAGCAGCAGCGCACCCGCCCAGCTCCCCGGCCAGTCCACTCCCGCCCCTGGCAGCCCGGCCCCGGTCCGGGCGATCCCCGCGATCCACGCGGCGGGCCAACCCGCGCACCACGCCAGCACCTTGGCCACCGGCATCGCCACCGGAGCGACCGCGAGCGCCGCGAACCCCAGCACCGTGGCCGGCGCGACCGCGAGCTCCGCCAGCAGGTTGCAGGGCACCGCCACCAGACTCACCCGCGCCGACAGCACCGCTACCACCGGCCCGCACACCGCCTGCGCGGCGGCCGCCGCGGCCAGGCCCTCGGCCAGGCGCTCCGGCACCCCGCGCCGCCGCAGCGCCTCGCTCCACCCCGGCGCCAGCACCAACAGCGATCCGGTGGCCAGCACGGACAGCAGGAAACCGTAGCTGCGGGACAGCCACGGGTCGTAGAGCACCAGCAGCAGTACCGCCGTCGCCAGTGCCGGCATCAGGGACCGGCGGCGGCCGGTGGCCAGGGCCAGCAGGGCGACGGCCCCGCAGGCAGCCGCCCGCAGCACACTGGGATCCGGTCGGCACACGACGACGAACCCGAGCGTGAGCGCCGACGAGAACAGCGCGGTCGCCCGCAGCGACAGCCCCAGACGCGGGGCGAGCCCCCGCCGTTCGACCTGCTGCGCCAGGCCCGGCGGCCCGATGAGCAGCGCGAGCAGGATGGTGAGGTTGCTGCCCGACACCGCGAGGGTGTGTGCGAGATCGGTCTCCTCGAAAGCTTCGTCCAGTTCGGGGGTGATCCTCGAGGTATCGCCGACGACCAGTCCGGGCAGCAGCGCCCGCGCGTCCTCGGGCAGCCCGTCGGTCGCCTCCCGCAGCCCGGCCCGCAGCCGTCCGGCCAGCCGCTGCGGTCCGCTCGGCTCCCCCACCACGATCGGCGCGGGGTGCTCCCGTACCCGGAGCATCGCCGCGACCCGGTCCCCGCCGACGGTCGGCGCCGCCAGCCGCCCGGTCACCCGCAGCCGCGTGGAGGGCAGCAGCCCCAGCCACTCGGCCCGACCGCCACCACCGGGCGCCGGCACCCCGGTGTCGACGACCACCAGCACCGGCGAACGCGTCGTCACCACCGTCCCGTCGTCCTGCTCCACCCGCCTCACCTCGCCGCGCGCCAGTACGGCGGCCGACGTGGTGTGATCTCCCTGCACCCGGGGCCTGCTGACCCAGGGGTCACCGGTGAGTTCCACCTCCGCGGTCACGGTCGCGTACTCGCGGGCCAGTCCCGGCACCGGCCCCCGGCGCACATCCGCCCCGTGCAACCCCGCGGAGACGGCCGACCCGGCGACGCAGAGCAGCAGCGCACCGACGGAGGCTCCCCGCCAGGCCGGCCGGGACGGCGGTACGTCGCCGGTCCTGTCCCACGGGCGTGCCCCCGCCCGGCTCCGCCACAGCAGGATCAACCCGGTCACCAGGCAGCCGACGACGATCCCGGCCACCCACCCCCGCGGCGCGTCCAGCGCCAGCGCCGCCGTCGCCCAGACAGCGAGGGCAGGCGGCACCAGCCGCAGGTCCACGGTGCCGTCGTGCCGGCGACGTACGGTCCCCTGCCGCGGGTCCGAGCCTGAGCGGCCGGCCCGGCGCAGGGCCGCGGACCGGGGCGGGGGCGTGGAGTGAGGCGGGGGCGTGGAGTGGGACAAGGGCGTGTGGGGCAAGGGCGTGGAGTGAGACAGGGGCGTGGAGTGGGGCACGGATCGCGGCGGGGCGCCGTCGGACGCCCGGCTCATGGCCGTACCAGGTCCCGCAGGTCGGAGAAGCGGCGATCGCCGATGCCCTTCACCTGGCGGAGTTCGTCGACCGAACGGAAACCGACGTGCCGGGTGCGGTAGTCGACGATGTGCTGGGCCAGCACCGGCCCCACTCCCGGCAGCGCGTCGAGCTGCTCCACCGTCGCCGTGTTCAGGGAGACCGGCTCCGAAGGACCGGCTCCCGCACCGACACCCCCGGCGACCTGGCCCGCCTGACCGGCCTGGCCCGCAGCGGCCGGCGGAGCGGGACCCCCGACGACGATCTGTTCGCCGTCCATCAGGAAACGGGCCCGATTGAGTCCGTCGGTGTCCACTCCGGGCCGTACCCCGCCGGCCGCCCGCAGCGCGTCGGCCACCCGGGAACCGGCCGGCAGCGTGTGCACCCCCGGCTCGCGGACCTTCCCGGTGACGTCCACCACGACCTCACCACCGGTCCCACCGGCCCCGCCGGCCCCACCGACCGCAGCGGTGGTGCCGGTGGGGCCGGCTGCGGTGCCCATACCGGCACCGGCGGCCGCCACGTTCTCCCCGCTGTCCCTCTCGGGCCGCCCGGGCTGCGGACCCTTATCGAACGGCGCCTGGGCGCGCACCACCTCAGGGGCGCTCACGGACTCGGTCCGGCCCGTCCAGAAATGCTGCACGGCCAGCGCCCCGGCCACGACGAGAACCACCCCGAGGGCTACCGCACCCCGGCGTTCCAGGCCGCAGCGCGTCTGCAGCCACACCGGCATCCGTTCCCGCACGGCGACCCCGAACCGGGCCCGCAGCCCGGGAAGTGCCGGCGCGTGCCCGTCCCTGTTCTCACCGGCGAGGGTGCGGGCCGACGACACGACGGCCGCCGCCGTCGACAGCGCCGCCACGGCGGTGCGCATCCCGTTGCCGGCCGTGCGCACCGCACTAGTCGCCGCGGTCAGTCCGGCCGCGGAACCGGTGCCGGTCACCGTCCCCGCGGTAGGAGGTCCTTGTCCCCGCCCTCGCCCCTGCCTGGTGACCCCGCGTTCGCCGAAGAGGAGTTCCGCCCGGCGGCGCAGTTCGTCCGCGGGAGCGGGGCGGTGGCGGGCGCCGGCCCGGACCGGGGGCCGCCGGTGCCGGGTGCGGCCGTCGGAAGCGGGGCCCCGGCCCGGGCCGCTGGTCGCGTGTGTCTCGTGTGAGCGTGATCGAAGTGCCATGCGACGAGGATCGGGCTTCTCACGGATCCGCGATGATCTTGCTCGGTTTCCGTGGACCACGACCGGGTTGTGGACAACTTTGCCACCCGGACGAGTGATCGTGACGGGCCGGGGTCCCGGTCCGCAGGTCAGCGTGGGGAGACGACCGCCCCGAGCAATCCGGGTCCGGTGTGTGCCCCGATGACCGCGCCGACCTCGCTCACATGAAGGTCGGCCAGCCCCGGCACCCGGGCCCGCAGCCGGTCGGCGAGAGCGGCGGCCCGGTCGGGGGCCGCGAGGTGGTGGACGGCGATGTCCACCTCGGCGTCGCCGGCACGCTCGGCCGCGAGTTCCTCGAGCCGGGCGATGGCCCGGGACGCCGTCCGTACCTTCTCCAGGAGATCGATCCGGCCGCCGTCCAGCTGGAGCAGGGGCTTCACGGCGAGCGCGGAACCCAGCAGTGCCTGGGCGGCGCCGATACGGCCGCCGCGGCGCAGATAGTCGAGGGTGTCGACGTAGAAGTACGCCGAGGTGCCCGCGGCCCGCTTCTCCGCCGCCGTGACGGCCTCGTCCAAGGTGCCCCCGGCGTCGGCGGCCTCGGCCGCCGCGAGCGCGCAGAAACCGAGCGCCATCGCGACCATCCCGGTGTCCACCACCCGCACGGGGACCGGTGCTTGGCGGGCCGCGACGACCGCGGCGTCGAACGTGCCCGACAGTTCGGCGGACAGGTGCAGCGAGACGATGCCGGTGGCCCCCGACTCGGCGACCCTGCGGTAGGTTTCGGCGAACACCTCGGGGCTGGGCCGGGACGTGGTGACGGGACGCTTCTTCTGCAGGGCCTGTGCCAGCGAACGGGTCGAGATCTCCGTGCCCTCTTCGAGTGCCCGGTTGCCCAGGACCACGGTCAGGGGAACCGCGGTGATGCCGTGCCGCTCCATCGTCCGCGGCGGCAGGTAGGCCGTTGAATCGGTGACGATCGCGACATGGCGGGACATGAGCTGGAGGTTACCTGGCGTAGCCCGGGCGCGGCAGCCCGCCCCCGCTCACCTGGCCCGGGACCGGCCGCCTCAAGTGGTGCTCTCCGGCCGGGGCTTCTTCTGCCACGGGTACACCCGTGGCGCGCCGGGCGGAGTGATCGCGGACTGTGCGGGCCCTTCAGCCGTGTCCGGCCGGGGCGCCTCCGGCCAGGTCTGACGGTCACCCTGCCCGGGGGCCGCCGCGGGCCACGGCGGGGTCTCGGGTCCGGAGGCGGGCCGGGCCCAGTGGCGCAGGGCGTCCGCCTCGACACCGATCTGCGCGCTCAGGGTGTCCAGATCGTCGTCGGCGAAGCGGCGGGCCCGGTCGCGGGCCGCCCAGCGCAACGCGTCCGCGGACTCGGTGACACGCTTCGTACGCCGCCGCAGCTCGGGCAGTCTCGTGGCGAGCGTCGCCCGGTCCGGTTCGGTCTCCAGGCGCCGGAGCTCACCGTCCAGTTCCTGCCCGTGGGCGCTGAGCCGCTCGAAGAGAGCGAGGGACTCCTTCAGCGACTCATCCTCGGTGACGCCCGCGTGCAACGCCTCCTGGGTGGCCCGCATCGAGGTGCGCAGGGCGAGGCGGAGCTGGGCGATCTCGGCCGCCGGGCCGATCTGGACCATGGACCTGGCGCGCAGTGTGTGGTCCTCGACCGTGCGCCGGGCCTGCGTGATCGTACGGTCCACTCCACGCTTGGCGGCGCCGACCGCCTTGAAGGTGACGTAGGCCCCGCCTGCGACGAAGAGCAGGAACAGCACGGCGAATACGGCGATCACTGCTTCCACGGTGCTCCTCCTCGCTCCCGACCACCCCGACCACCCCGACCGCCTGAAGAGCCCGGCACGGGTGGCCGCGCTCTTCAACGGTAAACGCAAAGGGCAGGCCCGGAGTTCCAGAAAAACCCCGAACCTGCCCGTAGGGGACCACCCGGAGGCCGTCGGGGCGTCAGCCCGTGACGATGTTCACCAGCTTCGGCGCACGCACGATCACCTTGCGGATCCCGGCGCCACCCAGGGACTTGACGACCGTCTCGTCGGCCAGCGCCACCTTCTCCAGCTCCGCGTCGGAGATGGCCGGCGACACCTCCAGACGGGCCTTGACCTTGCCCTTGATCTGCACGACACAGGTGACGGTCTCGTCGACGACGTAGTTCGGGTCGGCGACGGGGAAGTCCCGGTGCACGACCGAGTCGGTGTGGCCCAGCTTGCGCCACAGTTCCTCGGCGATGTGCGGGGCCAGGGACGCGATCAGCAGCACCAGCGGCTCGGCGACCGTGCGCGACACCGCGCCGCCCGCCTTGGTCAGGTGGTTGTTCAGTTCGGTGACCTTGGCGATGGCCGTGTTGAAACGCAGGCCTTCCAGGTCCTGACGGACACCGTCGATCGCCTTGTGCAGGGCGCGCAGCGTCTCCTCGTCGGGCTCGGCGTCGGTGACGGTGACCTCACCGGTGGCCTCGTCGACGATGTTGCGCCACAGCCGCTGCAGCAGACGGAACTGGCCCACCACCGCGCGCGTGTCCCACGGCCGGGAGACGTCCAGCGGGCCCATCGCCATCTCGTACAGGCGCAGGGTGTCCGCGCCGTACTCGGCGCAGATCTCGTCCGGGGTCACCGCGTTCTTCAGCGACTTGCCCATCTTGCCCAGCAGCCGACTGACCTTCTCGCCCTGGTAGTAGTAGGCGCCGTCCTGCTCCTCCACCTCGGCGGCGGGCACCGGGAAGCCACGGCCGTCGCGGTAGACATAGGCCTGGATCATGCCCTGGTTGAACAGCTTGTGGAACGGCTCGGCGGACGACACGTGTCCCAGGTCGTACAGCACCTTCGACCAGAAACGGGCGTACAGCAGGTGCAGCACGGCGTGCTCGGCGCCGCCGACGTACAGGTCGACACCGCCGTGCGGCATGCCCTGACGCGGACCCATCCAGTACTGCTCGACCTCCGGGTCGACCAGTTGCTCGCTGTTGTGCGGATCCAGGTAACGCAGCTCGTACCAGCAGGAACCGGCCCAGTTGGGCATGGTGTTGGTCTCGCGGCGGTACTTCTTCGGCCCGTCGCCCAGGTCCAGGGTGACGTTGACCCACTCGGCGTTGCGGGACAGCGGCGTCTCGGGCTGGGTGTCGGCGTCCTCGGGATCGAAGGTGCGCGGCGAGTAGTCCTCGACCTCGGGCAGTTCCAGCGGCAGCATCGACTCGGGCAGCGCGTGGGCGACGCCGTCCTCGTCGTAGACGATCGGGAACGGCTCGCCCCAGTAGCGCTGCCGGCTGAACAGCCAGTCACGCAGCCGGAAGTTGACGGTGCCCTCGCCGATGCCCTTCCGGGCCAGCCACTCGGTGATGCGGGCCTTGGCCTCGGGAACCGGCAGGCCGTTCAGATCGATGTCGTCGTTGGAAGAGTTGATGATCTTCGCGTCGTAGGAGGCGAAGGCGTTCTCCCACGTGGAGGTGTCGGTGCCACGGCCGTCGGTCGGCTCGACGATGCAGACGATCGGCAGCTCGAAGGCGCGCGCGAACTCGAAGTCGCGCTGGTCGCCGGCCGGGACGGCCATGATCGCGCCGGTGCCGTAGCCCATCAGGACGTAGTCGGCGATGAAGACGGGGACCCGCTCGCCGTTGACCGGGTTGGTGGCGTACTCGCCGGTGAAGACGCCGGTCTTGTCCTTGGCCTCGGCCTGCCGCTCGACGTCGGACTTCGACGCGGCCTGCGCCCGGTACGCGGCGACGGCCTCGGCCGGTGTGGCGTGGCCGCCGGTCCACGCCTCGCGGGTTCCCTCGGGCCAGGCGGCCGGGGTGAACTTGTCGACCAGCGGGTGTTCGGGAGCCAGCACCATGTAGGTCGCGCCGAACAGGGTGTCCGGGCGTGTGGTGAAGACCGTGATGTTCTCGCCGTCGATCGGGAAGTCGACGCGGGCGCCCTCACTGCGGCCGATCCAGTTGCGCTGCTGCAGCTTGATGGCCTCGGGCCAGTCCAGCTCGTTCAGGTCGTCCAGCAGCCGGTCGGCGTAGGCGGTGATACGCATGTTCCACTGGCGCAGCTTGGCCTTGAAGACCGGGAAGTTGCCCCGCTCGGAACGGCCGTCGGCGGTGACCTCCTCGTTGGCCAGGACGGTGCCCAGGCCGGGGCACCAGTTGACCGGCGCGTCGGAGGCGTAGGCCAGACGGAACTCACCCAGGACGTCGCCGCGCTCGGCGGCGGTCAGCTCGTTCCACGCGCGCGTGTGGCCCGGTACGGCACGCTCACCGCTCTCGAACTGGGCGATCAGTGCGGAGATCGGGCGGGCCTTGTCGGCTTCGTCGTCGTACCAGGAGTTGAAGATCTGCAGGAAGATCCACTGGGTCCACTTGTAGTAGTCCGGGTCGATCGTGGCGAACGAGCGGCGCTTGTCGTGGCCCAGGCCCAGCCGGCGCAGCTGCGCCTTCATGTTCTCGATGTTGGCCTCGGTGGACACGCGCGGGTGCGTGCCGGTCTGCACCGCGTACTGCTCGGCGGGCAGGCCGAAGGCGTCGAAGCCCAGCGTGTGCAGGACGTTGTGGCCGTTCATCCGCTGGAAGCGGGCGAAGACGTCGGTGGCGATGTAGCCCAGGGGGTGGCCGACGTGCAGGCCAGCACCGGACGGGTACGGGAACATGTCCATGATGAACTTCTTGGGCCTGGCGACCAGCTCGGGGTCGCCGGCCAGGTCACCCTTGGGGTTGGGGGCCGCGTAGGTGCCGTCGGCGTCCCAGAAGTCCTGCCAGCGTGCCTCGATCTCGGCGGCCAGAGCGGCCGTGTAGCGGTGCGGCGCGGCCTCCGCCGACGTGGCGGCGGCAGCGGGGTTCGTCTCGCTCATGATCCTCAAAGCTCCATCGGTCGTCTCTGCCTGCGGCTGCGAACTTCTAGAAACGAAAAATCCCCTCGCACAGGAGGGGACGCCGCGCCGATGCCGACCAGCCGTTTCGTCCGGCGGTCGGGACTGATCAGCGCGGCCCGCTAAGCAGAAGGCGTACGGCACGCATGGCGTCAGGGTACCGCAGCCCTTGAGCAAGCTGCGACGCGCTTACGTATCAACGGTTGACACGTGCGTCTAAGGCGACCATCGGGACGAGAGTTGAACCAGGTTCAAAAATTTCTTCGCGTACCGTCCGCTAAGGGACACCGCAAGGGCCGCGGCGCCCTTTGATAACAACGCAATAACTCAAACCTCGTACTGATCGGTATGGCGCCACTTAGGCTGCGGCACCGGGACCGCTTTCCCGAACTGCTCGGAGTTGCCCCCATGAACCCTCGTCGTAGTAACAGCTCGCTCCCCAAACCAGGCCGCTCGGCCTACGGGGTGGCGTCCGCTGTCGTCCTGCTGCTGATACCCATAGTCGTCCTGTTGGGAGGCGACTGGCTGCAGCAGTTCCTGAACTTCGGTGCGGGCGTTCTGGCGCTCGTCTGCCTCACCTGCTCGTGCATCTGGGGCCTGGTGGCCCAGGACCGCATCCTTCTCAACATCCGCCAGCGGATCGTGGCCCAGGCCATCCACCGGGTCACGGCGGTCGCCTCGATCGCGTTCCTGCTGGTGCACATCGGGGTGAAGATCGCACTGGACCACGCCGACTGGATCGCGGCCCTGATCCCCTTCGGCTGGCTGGTCACCGGAAGCGGCGGCGCGAACCCGGGCAGCGCCACCCTCATCGGCATGGGCTCCCTCGCCGCCTACCTCATGATCTTCGTGGGCATCACCGGTGCACTGCGCAACCAGTTCGCCGCCCCCGCCATGGTGGCCGCCCGCTGGCGCGCGATGCACATGCTGGCCTACCCGGCCCTGTGCTTCGCCCTGCTCCACGGCCTCTTCGCGGGGCGTCCGGCGAAGACGTTCTTCATGGTGTCGTACGAACTGTGCCTGGCCGGGATCATGGCCGCCCTGCTCCTGCGTGCCGCGCCCCGCCCGTTCAAGCGCAGGTTCGCCGACCGGCTGGTCACGCTCCTCGGCGACTCGGACCGGTCCCGCATGAGCGACCTCGACGCGAGCCGCGCCAGGATGAGCGAGTCCGGCCTCTCCGGCTACGACAGCCCCCGCGAGCGCGAGCCCAGGGGGTCGCGTGGCGACACCTCGTCCACGCAGTCGAATCCGCTGTTCCCGTCCGCCGCCCCCGCCTCCGATCCTGCCTCCGGCTACGCGGCCGCCTACCGGGCCACGAACGCGCCCGGGCAGCCCCAGTCGCCCTTCGCAGCCGGTCAGACCGCACGCATGGAACGGCTGGACGTCCAGTCCACCGGGGCCATCCCGCGCGTGGACGGCCCCTCCAGCACCTCGGGCAGCTGGCCGGTCCCGACCCCGCCGCCGGTCGGCGAGGCACCTCCGTCGGCGTACGACCCACTCCAGGACACCGGATACAACATCCCGGTCTATGGCAATCCGGGCGCCGCTGGTACGGGCGGACGTGATGTGTACGACACGGGTGAGACGAACGCCCGCTATGGGACGTACAACTCGAATGACACGTACAACAGCGGTCCCGCCAACGAACCAGCGCCCGGCGCGTCCTTCGACTCACCGGGTTCGGGCGAACCTTGGAACACGCCTTCCGGAGGCTATAGGTGAACGAGGCCCTGCCCGACGTACCAGAAGTCCGCGTGGTCGGCCTTCCGCAGCTCACGTCGGGCTTCGACCTTGTCGAAAGACTCGATCTGCCCATGCACCTCAAGGTGCACGGGCCGCTTGAACCCCTGGGCGGGGAGCAGCTCGCGCAGCTCTCCGAACGCATCAACCTGAAGGGCCGCGGCGGTGCGGGCTTCCCCTTCCACAAAAAGCTGCGTTCGGTCGCCGAAGCCGCGATCAAACGTGGCGTGCGGCCGGTCGTCGTCGTCAACGGCAGCGAGGACGAGCCGGCCTGCCGCAAGGACACGGTGCTGATCAACCGTGCACCGCATCTCATCCTGGACGGCGCGCTGCTGTGCGCAGAGGCCCTGGGGGCCCGCACGCTCGTGATCGGTGTCACGCGGGAGTCCACCCAGCGCTCCATGGAGCAGGCACTCGCCGAGCGCGGCCTGAGCAACGGCCGCCGTTCCGCCCTGAAGGCGTTCGTCCAGCGCAACCCGGTCCGTATGGTCACGGGTGCCGCCGCGTCGCTGATCCGCTCGATCGACGGCGGCCCGGCGATCCCTCCCGGCCGCAAGACCAGCGCCTCGCAGAACGGCGTCGGCGGCGCGCCGACGCTGCTGTCGAACGCGGAGACGTTCGCGCAGCTGGCGATCGCCGCGCGTATCGGCCCCGAGCGTTACGGCAACACCGGCCTGTACGACGAGCCGGGCACCGTCATGCTGACGGTCTCCGGTGCCGTCGCCCGCCCCATGGTGATCGAGGTACCCACCGGCGTGCCGCTGCGCTACGTGCTGCAGCTGGCCGGCGCCCCGCCGGTGCCGCAGGGTGTGCTCACCGGCGGTTACCACGGCAAGTGGATCGACGCGGCCACGGTCAACGAGGCGATCGTCTCCCGTAACTCGCTCGACGCGGTGGGTGGCGCGCTGGGCGCCGGTGCGATCCTGCCGATCACGCAGGACACGTGCCCGCTGGGCGAGTCGCTGCGGGTCGCCCAGTGGCTGGCGGAGGAGAGCGCGGGACAGTGCGGTCCCTGCTACCTCGGCCTGCCGGCGGCCGCACGCGGCATGGAGGACATCCTCAACGGCGGCGGTCCGGCCGCCCTGGAGGCGCTCAAACAGGTCGCGAAGAACGTGAAGCGCCGCGGGGCGTGCTCGCACCCGGACGGCTCCGCGATGTTCCTCGAGTCGACGATCAAGGCGTTCACGGACGACCTGGCCGCGCATGTCCTCGGAAACGGCTGCGGACGGCCCGTGGAAGGCGTTCTGCCGCTCTTCGAGGACGGCAAGATGCCCACCGGCATCCCCGGTGGCGGAGAGCCCGAGGACAACGGTGGCGGCAGCCGCCAGAAGATCTACGTCGACTGGACGCTGTGCCGGGGTCACGGTCTGTGCGCGGACATCCTTCCGGAGGTCTTCGAACTCGGCGCGGACGGTTTCCCGACGGTCGCTCAGGCGAAGGTGCCGCGGTTCGCGGAGGCCAAGGCGATCCGTGCGGTGCGCCGCTGCCCGGCGCTCGCGCTGCGCCTCGAGGAGGACACACGCTCCCAGGCGCCGGCGAAGAACCTGCCGGTGCTGTCGCAGGGCCGCGGCCGGCGGGCGCTGGGGCGCTGACCGCGGACCCACCGACGAGCGCGTGAAGGGGGCCACCCGCTGCGGGTGGCCCCCTTCACGCGTTCGGGTCGGTCGGGAAGGTTTCCCGGCAACGCCGAAGGCGGACCATCCGTCCGGATGATCCGCCTTCGATTTCTGTGGAGCTAAGGAGAATTGAACTCCTGACCTCCTGCATGCCATGCAGGCGCTCTACCAACTGAGCTATAGCCCCGTGTTTTGTTCCGCCCGGTTTCCCTGGCGGCGACGCCAACATTACACGGTCGACGGGGTGCATCACCAAATCGTTTCCGGTCTGTACGGATACGGGCGATAGTGTCGGACTTCGTGACCGTGATCGCGTTCTCCGAGACCCGGCGCCGGGTCTCGGCGCCACTGGGGGCGTGCCTGTTGTCGTTCACGGTGTTCTGGCTGGCGCAGCGGGCCGCGCACGTGTCGATGATCGACCTGATGGTCTACCGGGCGGAGGGAGCGACCGTCCGTGCGGGCGGCGACCTCTACGCGCTGCGCGTCACCGCGGCCCATCTGCCGTCCACCTACCCGCCGTTCGCGGCTCTGCTGTTCACGCCGCTGACGCTGCTGGACGTGCCGAGCATGCGCACGCTGGCGACGGCCGGGAATCTCGCGCTCCTGCTGGCGTTCGTCGGGCTGTCGCTGCGGCTCGTCGGGCACGTGCGCGTGGGGTGCGTTCTGTGGGTCACGGCGGTGGCGGTGTGGTGTGAGCCGGTGTGGACGACCGTGCGTTACGGGCAGGTCAATCTGCTGCTGGCGGTACTGGTCCTGTGGGATCTGTCACGGCGGCCCGCCGAACGCCCGGACCGCTGGGCGGGGGTGGGTGTCGGGCTCGCCGCCGCGGTCAAGCTGACGCCGGCCCTGTTCGCGGTCTTCCTGCTCGTCACGGGCCTGGTGGCGCGTGTCGGGGGTCGGGACGGGGGGCCGTGGCTGCGGCACGCGCGCGGGGCGGCCGGTGCCTTCGCGGGGGCGACCCTGCTGGCGGCGGCCGTCCTGCCGTACGACTCGTGGCGGTTCTGGACGGCGATGGTGTTCCGGACCGGGCGGGTGGGTCAGGCCGAGGAGACCGCGAATCAGGCTCTGCGTGGCGTTCTGGCGCGTTTGCTGCACACCGCCGAGCCGGGAGCCCTGTGGACGGCCGCGGCGGCTCTGACGGCCGTTCTGGGGCTCGCGGTGGCGGTCGTCGTGGAGTTGCGCGGCGGGCGGGCCTGGGCGGTGGCCGTGTGCGCGGTCACCGCGCTGCTGATCAGCCCCGTGTCCTGGTCCCACCACTGGGTGTGGTGCGTCCCCGTGGTGCTGCTGCTGTGGTCGCGCGGGCACCGGGCGGTGGCCGCGGGGACGCTGCTGGTCTTCTGCTCGTACGCCCTGTGGTGGGTGCCGCACGGGCACGGACGGCCCGAACTGCACCAGAACACGCTGGACTTGGCGCTGTCGGCGCTCTACCCGGTCACCGGTGCGCTGTTCCTGGCGCTCGCCCGGACATCGTTGCCGCGGCCGGGTCCCGGTCAGGCCGTGACGAACGAGTAGAACCTCTTGAGCGTGCAGTGCTCCTCCAGGAGACGGCCGTAGATCGGCTCGCCCTCCAGCTCACGGTAGGTCTCGATCGGGTCGCCTTTTATGATCAGCGCCCGCGCGCATTCCTCGCACCAGTACTGGTAGTCGGGGTTGATCGGCTCCATGTCGCGGACGATCGGTGTGCCGCTCCCGCACCAGTCGCACTTCCGCCTGTGTGCACCCATCGATCAGCTCCAGCTGTGGCCGCAGGCCGTGCACACGTAGGAGATCCCGCCGTTGTCGCCGAGTACTTGGGCCACATGCACGGAACCGCAGGAAGGGCAGAGCAGCCGGGTGATCGTGTCCCGTATCAACGCCGCACCGAGGAGGTGGCCGCCCTCCTCAAGGATGCTCGCAGGCATCGCTACTCCTCCCGTCGGGCCGCGCCCCCTTCCGGCCGTTTGATTCTGCCACGGCCGGACCAATACGGTCAGCGACGCCTCAGTACCAGTCCGGACACGGCACCCGCGGCCGCCGTCGCGGCGAGCGTCCATGCGCAGGCTGACAGCGCCTCCGCAGAGGTATACGCCCCTGGGGCCCCAAGTGACTCAAGCCGGTTCAAGAACAGTGTGCCGAACGCCGCGACCCCGGTGAGCTGACCGAGCTGGGTGACGGTGGCGAGGAGACCGCTGGCGTCCGCCGCGTCCTCGGGACGCACGGTTGCGAGCGCGCCCGTGAGGGTGGGACTGAAGGCGAGCGCGAGCCCCACTCCCACTCCGGCGTACGCCAGAAAAATCCACACGCCCCCGTCGCCGCCCCCGTGGAAGGCCATTCCGACGCCGGCCGTGCCCAGCGCGGTCAGCACGAACCCGGCCGGCGTCAGTGCCCGCTGCCAGGAGGCGGGCCACCTGCGCCAGGTGAGGGCGACCGTGCCGAACACGACGGCGGTAGGCGCGAAGGTGAGTCCGGCGCGCAGCGCGCTGTAGCCGAGGCCGTCCTGGACGTGCAGGGTGAGGGTGAACAGGAATCCCGCGTTGACGGCCATGACGGCGAGGATGCGCACCACGGCCAGGCTCATGCCGGCGTGCCGGAGCACCCTGGGAGCGATCAGCGGGGCGCCGCCGCGCCGGGCCAGTCTCGACTCGTAGCCGCAGAACAGGGCGAACAGGAGCGCCGCGGCTCCCAGGGACAGCCAGGACCACAGCGGCCAGCCCTCCTCCTGGCCGAGCACCAGCGGCACGGTCAGCAGGGACACGGCGGACCCCAGCAGGACCAGGCCGGGCAGGTCGAGGCCCCGCGCCCGCTGCGGCCCTCCGGTGCCGGACGGCAGGACACGCCGGCCGAGGACGAGGAGTACGGCGCCGACGGGCACGTTGACGAGGAACACCGGCCGCCACCCGGTGCCGAACAGGTCGGCGCCGACCAGGACGCCGCCGATGATCTGGCCGGCGGCGGCGCCGACCGCGAGGACCGCCGAGTAGGCGCCGAGTGCCCGGATCCGGGCCTCGCCGGTGAACGCGCGCTGGATGATGCTGAGGACCTGCGGGATCATCACGGCCGAACCGGCGCCCTGCACCAGCCGGAACGCGATCAGCGCGGTGGCCCCTTGGGCCAGGCCGCAGGCCAGCGAGGCCGTCGTGAACAGGGCGAGGCCGGCGAGGTGGACCCGTCCGTGGCCGAACCGGTCGCCGAGCCGGGCGCCGGTGATCAGCAGCACCGCGTAGCTGATGGTGTAACCGGCCACGACCAGCTGCAAGTCGGCGCCGGAGGCGTGCAGTTCGGAACCCATGGTGGGGGCCGCGACGTTCACGATGAAGACGTCCAGCACGGCCATGAACAGGGCCGCGAGGACGACCGGGAGGAGCAGCCGGGACCGGTTGTCGGTGCCGGGTGCTTCACTTTTCGCAGGGCTCGGAGCGGGCGCGGGACCCGGTCCGGTCCGGGATGTCGTCGTCATGGGTCCGAGCGTGGCGACGGGCCGGTACGGGTGCCGAGAGCCCGTCGATGCTGGTACTGGCAGCACCTGGCACGCGGCGGGTGCCGCGGCCACGATGGAGTACGTGACAACGGGGGACGTGACGATGGGCACGGCAGGACACCGCCGCAGGCCGGAGCTGGCCGCGTTCCTGCGCACCAGGCGGGCGCGGGTGACACCGGCGGACGTCGGTATGCCACCGGGGCTGCGGCGGCGCACTCCCGGGCTGCGCCGGGAGGAGGTCGCCCAGCTCTCGGGCGTGGGTGTGACCTGGTACACGTGGCTGGAGCAGGGCCGGCCGATCAACGCGTCGCCGCAGGTGCTGGACGCGGTGGCGCGCACGCTGCGTCTGGACGCGCCGGAGCGGGAGCATCTGTACCGGCTGGCGGAGGTGGCGTACGCGCCGGCGCCGGAGGGGCTGTCCCGGTCGGTCGCCGCGGAGGTGCAGGGCATCATCGACGCCCTGGATCCGCTGATGGCGGTCGTGTACACGTCGCGTTACGACGTGCTGGCCACCAACGCCGCCTACCGGGATCTGTTCCTGGTTCCGGAGACGGTTCGGATCGGTGTGCCGAACGTGTTGTGGACGCTGTTCACGGTGCCGGAGGAGGAGAGTCCTGTGGTGCACCTGGAGCGTGAGCTGCCGATGATGGTGGCGACCCTGCGCTCCAGCTACGGCAGACATGTGGGCGAGCCGGCCTGGGAGGACTTCATACGCGCGCTGTCCCGGACCAGTGCGCGCTTCGCCCGGTTGTGGGCGAGCGGGGCGGTGACGCAGCCGGGGCCGCGGGTGAAGACGTTCCGTCACGGGGCGGTGGGCGAGGTGCGGATGACGTCGCAGTCGTTGTCGATCGACGGGATGCCGGAGTCCCGGATCGTGGTCTACACACCGGAGGACGAACGGGCGCGGGAGAAGGTCGCGTTGCTGCGCGAGCGCAGGCAGCGGCTGTGGCCGGCGACGGATGAGACGGCCGCCGAGATCATCCGGGAGTGGAACAAAGAAAATCCCGCCCTCTTAAGAAGGCGGGATTCCCATCACCGATCTTTGACGACTCGACAGTGTGTGGAGTGTCGATCTGTGGAGCTAAGGAGAATTGAACTCCTGACCTCCTGCATGCCATGCAGGCGCTCTACCAACTGAGCTATAGCCCCTCGCATTCTTCCCGTCTTTCCGCTCGGCGGGCTGAACAAGAAGAACTTTAGCCTGCGACCTGCCGGAAAGTGAAATCCGGGGTCCGGCGACCCGGCGTCCCCGGTCGTCTCAGTCGTCGTCGCCGAGGACGGGCTCGGGGAGGGTCCCCGCGTTGTGCTCCAGGAGCCGCCAGCCACGGGCGCCTTCGCCGAGCACGGACCAGCAGCAGTTGGTGAGACCGCCGAGGCTCTCCCAGTGCTGGGCGTCCAGGCCGAGGAGGCGTCCGATGGTCGTGCGGATGGTGCCGCCGTGGCTGACGACCACGAGGGTGCCGTCCTCGGGCAGCTTCTCGGCGTGCCCGAGCACGACGGGGGCGGCCCGGTCGGCGACCTCGGTCTCCAGTTCGCCGCCGCCGCGGCGCACCGGTTCGCCGCGCTTCCAGGCGGCGTACTCGTCACCGTGGCGGGCGATGATCTCCTCGTGGGTGAGGCCCTGCCACACACCCGCGTAGGTCTCGCGCAGCGCCTCGTCACGGACCACCTCGAGGCCGGTGAGCTCGGCGAGCCGGGCGGCCGTGTCGGAGGCCCGCTTCAGGTCGGAGGAGACGATCGCGTCGGGACCCAGGGAGGCGAGCAGGCGGGCCGCCCGCCGGGCCTGGCCGATGCCGGTCTCGGTGAGCTCGACGTCGGTGGAGCCCTGGAAGCGGCGCTCCACGTTCCAGGCGGTCTGGCCGTGCCGCCACAGGATGATGCGGCGGCCGCGGCCCTTGCGGTCGGTGACCTCGCCGGTGGCGCTCATCACCACTCCCCGCCGGTCCCGGCTTCACCGCTGTCGTCGGCGGCCTGCAGCCTGGCGTGCTCCGCGGCCTTGCCGCGGGTGGCCTTGGCGTCGGCGGGCAGCTCGATCTCGGGGCAGTCCTTCCAGAGCCGCTCCAGGGCGTAGAAGACGCGCTCCTCGCTGTGCTGGACGTGGACGACGATGTCGACGTAGTCGAGCAGGATCCAGCGGGACTCGCGGTCTCCCTCACGGCGCACCGGCTTGGCGCCGAGTTCCTTCTGCAGGCGCTCCTCGATCTCGTCGACGATCGACTTGACCTGGCGGTCGTTGGGTGCGGAGGCCAGCAGGAAGGCGTCCGTGATCGACAGGACGTCGCTGACGTCGTAGGCGATGACGTCGTGGGCGAGCTTGTCGGCGGCCGCCTGGGCGGCGGCGGTGATGAGCTCGAGGGAACGGTCGGTGGCGGTCACTGCGTGGCTTTCCGTCGGCGGTCGTTTGAACCACAAGGGTCTCACGGACCGCCGGTCGCACCCCACGTGATTACCGCGTCACGTGGGGTGCGGCGGGCGGCTGCCTCAGGCTGCCTCAGGAGGAGGACGGCTTGTAGTCCTGGCCGAGGACGACCGAGACGTCCGCGCCCGAGCCGACCGTGCCCTTGGTCACGTCCTTCGCGTCGAGGCCGAGGGTCTTGGCGACCTCGGTGGCGTTCTCCTTGTCGGAGGCGTCGGAGTACAGCACCTTGGAGGCCGGCTGGGTGCCGGAGGCCGTACCGCCCTCCAGGAAGGTGTAACCGCCGTTGACGAGGACGACGCGGGCCTTCTCGGTGTTGTCCTTGACGCCGGTGGCGTTCTGGACGGAGACCCGGATCGCGGAACCCGCCGACGGGCTCTTGGCGGTGCCGCCGAGGATGTCCTTGACGACGCTGGAGCTGGTCTGGGCGCTGAGGGTGCCGTCCGTCTGGACGGGCAGCAGGGCGGTCTTGTAGTCGCCGCCCTTGGCGAGGTCGGCGAGCCTGGCGAGGAAGGTGCCGAGGTCCTTGTCGGTCAGTGAGGGGTCGAGGATCTGCGCGAGGGTCTGCACGGTGGTCGTGGCGGCCGACGCGTCGGAGGACATCTTGCGCAGCACGCCCTGCATGACCTGCCCGAACCGCTCCAGCTGGGCGTTCTGGGCCTCGCCCGAGGCCCGGTAGGTGGCGTAGGCGACGGCGGCCTTGCCGCCGAGGGTCTGGTCCCTGCCCTTGTTGACGAGGGGTTCCTCGCCCTTCTTCTTGGAGTTCGGGTCGGGGACGTCCGTGTTGGTGTCGATGTCGATGTTCCCGACGAGTTCGACGAGGTTCTGCAGATAAGGCGTGTCGAGGCGCCAGGTGCCCTCGATGTTGGTGCCGAGGACGGTGTCGAGCTGGTCGCGGGTGCCGGAGGAGCCGTCGTCGTCGACGGACTTGGCGAGGGTCGTGGTGGTGCCGTCGTCGTCGGTGAGGGCGAGGGCGTTGGGCAGCAGGACGGTGCTGCCCTGCTTGGTGGTGGTGTTGTCGACGAGCAGCGCGGTCGAGGTGCCGCCGCCGCTGGTGTTGTGCAGGTGGACGACGACGACGTCACGTTTCTGGGCGGCCGCGGAGGTCGTCGTGCCGCCCTTGGCTCCGGAGGAGGACAGGCCGGGGAGTTTCCCGGCGTACCAGAGGTAGCCGACGCCGCCGACGGCCACCAGGGCGAGGACGACGACCAGGGCGACCATCCGGGTGCGGGCGCGGCGCTTGGCCTCCTCGCGGCGCTCGGTGCGGTTCTCCGTGAAGTTCAGCCAGTCGATGACGTCCTCGGAGTCACCGTCCGGCTCCTCGACGAACGCGAACTGTTCGGTGCGGTAGTCCCGGTCGCCCTGCCGGGCTTCGGTGGTCTCCTCGGGCGGCCCGGCCTGCTGCGGGATGTGCGCGGTCTGTTCGGCGACGCGGGGCTGCCTGCCGCTGGTGGCCGTCTGCCCGTAGGGGTCGTAGCCGGTCTGGCCGGCGGTGTCGTACGGGTCGTAGGCGGGCGTGGGCGGCTGCCGGCCGGTGTCGTGGACGGGGGCCTGCTGCCCGGTGTCGTACGACGGCGTGGTGTGCTGCCCGGTGCCGTAGGGGGGGTTGTGACGGCCGCCGTCGGCGTACGGGTCGTAGCCGTAGCCCTGTCCGGCGTACGGATCGTACGTCTGCTGTTGTTGCTGCTGTTGCTGTTGCTGCTGTGCTGGGATCTGGCGGTACACCGGCTGTCCGTACTCGTCGTAGCCGACGAGTTCGTACTGGTCGCTTCCGTAGCCCGCGTCGTATCGGTCGTTCACCGGTGCCCCTCTCGGCTCACTCGCCGCGGTACAGCTCGCGCTTGTCGATGTAGCGCACGACTCCGTCCGGCACCATGTACCAGATGGGGTCGCCCTTGGCGACTCTCGCACGGCAGTCTGTGGAGGAGATGGCGAGCGCGGGAACCTCCACCAGCGAGACACCGCCCTCGGGAAGACCGCGGTCGGTCAATTGGTGGCCGGGCCGGGTGCAGCCGATGAAGTGCGCGAGGGAGAACAGTTCCTCCGAGTCCCGCCAGGTGAGGATCTGACCGAGGGCGTCCGCGCCGGTGATGAAGAAGAGATCGGTGTCGGGGTTGAGGGCCCGCAGGTCGCGCAGGGTGTCGACGGTGTAGGTGGGGCCGCCTCGGTCGATGTCGATACGACTGACCGAGAACTGCGGGTTCTCGGCGGTCGCGATGACCGTCATCAGATAGCGGTCCTCGGCCGGTGACACCGCTCGGTGGGTCTTCTGCCACGGCTGCCCGGTGGGCACGAAGACCACCTCGTCCAGGTGGAACTGGGCTGCGACCTCGCTGGCCGCCACCAGGTGCCCGTGGTGGATCGGGTCGAACGTGCCGCCCATGACGCCGAGGCGGCGTTTGCCGGTGTCCCCGGGGGCCGCGCGCGTGTACCGCGGGGCCGTCACCGTGTCGTCGGCCTGGCCGGCCACGTCATTCGCCGGACCGGTAGGCATGTCCTGCTCTCCCATGCGTGCAGACCCTACCGGCCCGGCCCGTGGGCTCCGTCCGGAGGACGGGTGCCGGGTACGGCGGCCGGCTCAGCGGTCGCGGTTGAAGCGGGTGGTGATCCACAGCAGGAGCAGCAGGATGATGAACGCGCTGCCCCCGGTGACGAGCGGGTTGAGGCTCTCGTGGTTGCCGCCGCCCTCGCCCTCGGCGGCGAGGGTGACCAACTGGGCAGCGGCGCTGTGGAGATTCATCATCTGCGGCAGGACCTATCGCGTGTGGGCGGGATAAAGATGTCGGCCCATCGTATGCGGGTGGTGTCGCGGCGATCACGCCGACTCCTCCGTTGGGCCGACTCACGCGTCCCCGCGCGCGGGGAACGATGCGGGCGGCTCAGTCGTCCTTCTGTTTGTACCCGCGCAGCAGGAACCAGGCGGTCAGTGCGCAGCCGACGAACATGACGACGAGGACGACCCGGAGCAGATCGCCCGAGCCCTGATGCTGGGCGGCGCTCGCGGCCTGGGCGAGCCAGGCGGCCGGGGGGTGGTGCTCCATGAGGACTCCTTCGGCTGTACTGCCCGTCCAAGGTATCTCCGGCCTAGGCTGGGCCCTGCTTCGGGGGCACGGTGGACTCACTCACGTACATGGGGGATGACATGTCCGACGACGGCCACGAGCGGAACGGGCAGGGGCACGAGCGGGTGCCGAGCAGGCAGCGCCGGCGGTTCTCAGGGATCTCCTCGCGCGCGTACGAGCATCCGGCCGACCGTTCGGCGCTGGTGGCGCTGCGCAGGCTGAGCGGTTTCGACACGGTCTTCAAGGCGCTCAGCGGGCTGCTTCCGGAGCGGAGTCTGCGGCTGCTGTTCCTGTCCGATTCGGTCCGGGTCTCCGACCAGCAGTTCGCCCATCTGAACGACATGCTGCGGGACGCCTGTTACATCCTGGGCCTGGAGAAGGTCCCGCCGATGTACGTCACGCAGGACCCGCAGCCGAACGCGATGTGCATCGGCCTGGACGAACCGATCATCGTGGTGACCACGGGCCTCGTGGAACTCCTGGACGAGGAGGAGATGCGGGCGGTCGTCGGTCACGAGGTGGGGCACGCCCTGTCCGGGCATTCGGTGTACCGGACGATCCTGCTGTTCCTGACGAGTCTCGCGCTGAAGGTGGCCTGGATCCCGCTCGGCAATCTCGCGATCCTGGCGATCGTGACGGCGTTGCGGGAGTGGTTCCGCAAGTCGGAGCTGTCCGCCGACCGTGCGGGCCTGCTGGTGGGTCAGGATCTGCGGGCCTCGATGCGGGGGCTGATGAAGATAGCGGGCGGCAATCATCTGCACGAGATGAACGTGGACGCGTTCCTGCAGCAGGCCGAGGAGTACGAGGCCGGCGGCGACCTGCGGGACTCGGTGCTGAAGATCCTGAACGTGCTGCCGCGCTCGCACCCGTTCACCACGGTCCGCGCGGCGGAGCTGAAGAAGTGGGCGGAGTCCCGCGACTATCAGCGGATCATGGACGGTCACTATCCTCGGCGCGCCGAGGACAAGGAGACCTCGGTCAGCGACTCGTTCAAGGAGTCCGCGGCGAGCTACGCGAGCGATGTGAAGTCCTCGAAGGACCCGCTGATGAAGCTGGTCACGGACATCGCGGGCGGGGCGGGCGGCCTGGGCGGCCGGGTCAAGCGGGGCTTCGAGGGTTTCGCGAGCGCCCCGCCGCCGAAGGGCACGCCCGCACAGGACTCCCCGCCGCAGGACACTCCCCCGCGGGACGAGGAGTAGCGGGCCCGGCATGCAGGCCCCGGCCCGCCTGTTCAGGCCCCGGCCCGGCATGCAGGCCCCGGCCCGCCTGTTCAGGCCCCGGCCCGGCATCCCGGCCAGGGCGGACCGGGTTCTAGACCTTGGGCTCCGCCGCGGCGGACAGCGTCCCGCACAGGGCCGTCGCGCTGTCCGTGGCGAACGGGTTCGTACCCGCCGGGCCGCCCGCCTTGGCCGTCTGGCCGGCCAGCAGGGGGTGCAGGTGGCCGACGGCGTCCTCGGCGCAGGACAGCGGGCCCGCCTGGACGTAGGAGACGACCAGCTGGGCCTGGTGCAGGCGCAGGTCGTCGCGGTCGAAGCGGAAGGTCAGCTCGCGGCGGACGGTGAACAGGGAGACCTGGGAGCCCGCCGGGGCGCCGGTGGGCCGGAGCGCGTAGACGAAGGTGTGGTCGGCGGTGACCTCCAGGGTGGCCGAGTCCGTCTCGGTCGCCGACAGGTTGCCCTGGACGCGGATCCTCGGGTCGGCGAGTTCGGCACGGGTGGGGTCGAAGCGGACCAGCCATCCGGTGGGGGCGTGCCGTCCGTCCGCCGCGGGGTGGTCGAAGCTCTGGTCGAACTGGTCGAGCTGGCCGGGGTCGAGCAGCGCCCGCGCGGGCCGGACCTCGCTGCTGTCGAGGACCTCGGGGTAGAGAGAGGAGCGGACGAGGTAGTCCTTGGCCGTGGTCAGGGCGGTGACGACCTGGCTGTCGGAGAAGTGCGCGGTGCTGCGGGCGGGCGGCAGCGGTATCCCCTCGGCACCTGTCTCGTACTGCGCGGCGGGGCTGTGGGCGAACAGGGTCTCGGCATTGGCGGCGCCGGGCACCGTGCCCTGCGGGGAGAGCGGGATGACGGTCATCCGCAGCGGTTCGACGGGCTGCTGCGCGTCCTGCGTGCCGTAGGGGTGGCGGACGCCCATGTAGATCGCGGTGCCGAAGGCGACGAGGATCAGTACGAAGAGGATCACGGCCTGCCGGGTGAGGCCCCGGCGCAGCGGCGGGCGGCGGCGTACCGCGGGCGCGTGGTCGGTCATGCGTTCGCGCGCGGAGGACTCCTGGAGCCGGGCAGCGCGGACGAACGACTCGTCGAACACGACGGATCGGTACTCGTCCTCGCCACCCACGGGGCCGCCCTCGGGTGTCCCCTCCGGTGGGTCTCCTGGCCCGCCCATACTTTCAGAGTAGGTCTCGGGAGCCTCAGGTAAACGCCCAGCTACACGACAAGTTCTGACAGGTTCTCACCAGGAAGGACAAACCCCGTTCAGGGGGTGCGCGGAACGGCGGAGACCGCCTGCTGGGCGGGCTGGGAGTACTCGGCGGACACCGAGGGTGCCGCCGCGGTGCCCTGTTCCAGGCCGGTGGAGGAGGGCCTGGGCATCTGGTCGCGGCTGCCGCCCGAGGAGGCGCTGCGGTAGACCGCGGCGAAGGCGAGCGCGACCATGCCTATGCCCATGACGACGGCGAGCAGCCAGGCGACGGGGCGGTGCCAGCGGACGTGTTTGCCGTACGTCCCGGTGGCGCCGTAGCGGTCTTCCAGGACGTCGGTGTCGTCCAGGTCGTCGAGTTCGCCGCCGGGGCCGAAGTCGGGTCCGTCGGGGCCGTAGCCCTCGTCGTAGCGGTCGCCTCTGCCGAGGGCGCGGCGGGCCTCGGCCTCGGAGGCCTCGGCTCTGGCCTGGGCGGCGGCAAGGAGGCGTTCGACCGCGGTCGGCTCGTGGATCACGGCCGCCTTCACGAAGGCCTCGTCGAAGACCACGGTGTCGAACTCTTCGTCCGACATTCCGTGATCATGGTCGTCGTCGGGCTCCCAGCCGTCAGGGAACGGCGTGCCCCCCACGTCCTCCGGCACGGATCCAGAGTAGACCTGGGGGGGTCAATTTGGGCAGACGGTATGGAAATTCATAGGCCCGTTGAGACGCCTCTCACGCCCGTCTCTCACGCCCCCTGGGGCCCGGTGCGCCCATGCGCGCGCCCGCGCGCCGTACAGGGCCGCGTTGGGCCGTACGGGTGGCCGACGGCGGAGCTGCAGGTGCGGCAGCGGTGCGGCTGTCAGCGGCGGATGTGGCCGTCGCCGGTGACGATGTACTTGGTGCTGGTCAGCTCGGGCAGGCCCATGGGGCCGCGGGCGTGCAGCTTCTGGGTGGAGATGCCGATCTCGGCGCCGAAGCCGAACTGGCCGCCGTCGGTGAAGCGGGTGGACGCGTTCACGGCGACGGTGGTCGAGTCGACCAGCTGGGTGAACCGGCGGGCGGCCTGCTGGGAGGTAGTGACGATGGCCTCGGTGTGCCCGGACGTCCACAGCCGGATGTGTTCGACGGCCCTGTCGAGGGAGTCGACGACGGCGGCGGCGATGTCGTACGACAGGTACTCGGTCTCCCAGTCCTCCGGGACCGCTTCGACGACGTTCGCCTTG
Organism: Streptomyces arenae; assembly: GCF_022343545.1. Classification (NCBI taxonomy): domain Bacteria; kingdom Bacillati; phylum Actinomycetota; class Actinomycetes; order Kitasatosporales; family Streptomycetaceae; genus Streptomyces; species Streptomyces arenae. The sequence goes on along the minus strand of NZ_JAKQYH010000060.1, from coordinate 18,957 downwards.
GTGTCCTCGGCGTAGGCGAGGACACGTTCGTCGGCGTGGACGGTGACGCCGGCCTCGGCGAGGGCGTCCAGGGCGCGCGGCAGGAACTCGGGGGCGATGTCCTGGTGGACGAGGAGGGTCTCGGCGGCGTTGCAGACGCTGACCCGCTGGGCCTTGGAGTTGATCAGGATGTCGATGGCCATGTCGATGTCGGCGTGGGCGTCGATGTAGACGTGGCAGTTGCCGGTGCCGGTCTCGATGACGGGGACCTTGGACTCCATGACGACGGTCTGGATGAGGGAGGCGCCGCCGCGCGGGATGAGGACGTCGACCAGGCCGCGGGCGCGCATCAGCTCGTGGACGGACTCTCGGCCCTCGCCGGGCACCAGCTGGACGGCGTCGGCGGGCAGTCCGGCGCCGCCGACGGCGTCCCGCAGGACCCTCACCAGGGCCGTGTTCGACTCGTAGGCGGAGGCGGAGCCGCGCAGCAGGACGGCGTTGCCGGACTTCAGGCAGAGGGCGGCGGCGTCGACGGTGACGTTCGGGCGGGCCTCGTAGATGATGCCGACGACACCGAGGGGGACGCGGACCTGTCGCAGGTCGATGCCGTTGGGGAGGGTGGAACCGCGGACGACCTCGCCGACCGGGTCGGGCAGCTTCGCCACGTCACGGACGTCGGAGGCGATGGCGCGGATCCGCTCGGGGGTGAGCGTGAGCCTGTCGACGATGGCCTCGCTGGTGCCGTTCTCGCGGGCCTTGGCGATGTCCTTGGCGTTGGCCTCGACGATCTCGCTCGTACGGACCTCCAGGGCGTCCGCGATGGCGAGCAGCGCGTCGTCCTTCACGGCGCGCGGCAGCGGCGCGAGGTCGGCGGCGGCGGCCTTGGCGCGGTAGGCGGCCTGCGTGACCGGGGACATGGCGTCGTACGGCGAGAGCGTGGTCATGAGGGAAGGGTAGTGCGCTCCGGCGGAGCGTCCACGCGTTGTTCCACACCGCGAGACGTGGATCAAAACGGGTCAATACCGGCCGGAGCGCAAGGCGTGTCAGAAGGGGTGGATGCCGACCGGTGTCGCGGGCGGCGGGCCGTAGCCCTCGGCGATCCGCTGGTGGTAGGTGGCGCGGTCGATGACTTCCAGGCCGACGATCTCCCAGGCGGGCAGGCCGGCGGTCTGCCGGTGCTCGCCCCACAGGCGCAGGGCGACGGCGGCGGCGTCGTGGAGGTCGCGGGCCTCTTCCCAGTAGCGGATCTCGGCGTGGTCGCAGGCGTAGCGGCTGGTGAGGAGGAACGGGTGGTCGTGGGCCAGTTGTTCGAGTCCGCGGCGCAGTTCCGGCAGGGGGACCTCGGCACCGCAGACGCTGAGCGTGACGTGCCACAGGCGGGGCAGGTCCTTCGGCTCCTCGTAGGTGTCCCCGGCCGCGACGCTCGTCAGAGCACCGCGGGACGCCGCAGCCCCAGGGCGCACTCGTCTCACGACGGCCTCCTTCAGCTGTGCTCGTGCGGAACGTGGTCCTGAGACAAAGTTGAGCAGGCCGCAAGGGTTCGTGTGGCGGTTTTACGGAACGTCCCCCACCGGGGTCGTTCGTTGTGCCCCGTTTTTACGGGTGCAGGATCACCAGGTCGTCCCTGTGTACGACCTCGCGTTCGTACGCCGGGCCCAGTTCGCGCGCCAACTCCCTGGTCGAACGTCCGATCAGCTGGGGGATCTCCTTGGCGTCGAAACTGACGAGGCCGCGCGCAACCGCGTGCCCGTCGGTGTCGCGCAGTTCCACGGGGTCGCCCGCGACGAAATCGCCCTCGACGGCGGCGATCCCCGCCGGCAGCAGCGACTTCCGGCCCTGTACGACCGCGCGCACGGCGCCGTCGTCGAGGGTGAGCGAGCCTTGCGGAGTGGAGGCGTGCTGAAGCCACAGGAGGCGGTCTGCGGACCGTTTGCCGGTGGGGTGGAAGTAGGTGCCGGTGTCACCGCCGGAGAGCGCCTCGGCGGCGTGCACGGCGCTGGTGAGGACGACGGGGATGCCCGCGGCGGCGGCGATCCTGGCGGCCTCGACCTTGGTGACCATGCCGCCGGTGCCGACACCGGCCTTCCCGGTGCTGCCGATCTCGACGCCCGCCAGGTCCCGTGGTCCCTTCACCTCCGCTATCCGCGAGGTGCCGGGCTTGCTGGGGTCGCCGTCGTAGACGCCGTCGACGTCGGAGAGGAGGACCAGCAGGTCGGCGTGGACGAGGTGGGCGACCAGGGCGGCGAGGCGGTCGTTGTCGCCGAAGCGGATCTCGTCGGTGGCGACGGTGTCGTTCTCGTTGACGACCGGGAGGGCGCCCATCGCGAGGAGTTTGTCCAGGGTGCGCGAGGCGTTGCGGTGGTGGGCGCGGCGGCTCATGTCGTCGGAGGTGAGCAGGACTTGGCCGACGCGGACGCCGTAGCGCGCGAAGGAGGCGGTGTAGCGGGCGACGAGCAGGCCCTGGCCGACGCTGGCGGCGGCCTGCTGGCGGGCCAGGTCGCGGGGGCGGCGGCGCAGGCCGAGCGGGGCCAGACCGGCGGCGATCGCACCGGAGGAGACGAGGACGACCTCCCTCTCCCCGCCGCTGCGGCTCTTGGCGAGGACGTCGACGAGCGCGTCGACACGGTCGGCGTCCAGGCCGCCGGAGGCGGTGGTGAGCGAGGAGGAACCCACCTTGACGACAATCCTGCGGGCCTCGCCCACGGCCTGCCTTGCCCTTGCCACGTCCTGTCCCCACTTCCTCGCGCGTGGCAGAGAATCTACGCGAACGGGACCGGCGGCAGGCGGGCCCGTCCAGCCTGCGGACGACAGGGTGGACACATCCTTGTGACCGGACGACCACAGTCCGCACACGGCAAAAAGGTTGCCCTGAACGCTTATAGAAACTGAAGCGAACGCAAAGTTAATTTGAAGTTTGTGTCATCTAAAGTTCGCCGCGTGAAGCGCATCCTCATCAGGTCGGGTAAGAGCCCCTACGACGTCGTCACCGTCGAGGAGGCCCTGCACCGGGACGTCATCGCCACAAACTCGGGCAATCTGATCTTCAGTGACGCCGCCCACAAGATCCTCGAGACGCCGGACACCGAGGTCGTCTCGAACGGCATGCCCTCCGACGTCTCCGCCGCCGCACGCATCAACGAGGAGTACGACGCCTTCGTCGTCCCGCTCGCCAACGCCTTCCGCCCGTCCTTCGAGAGCGCGTTGAAACGGATGACCCGGCTGATCTCGAAGTTGCGCATCCCGGTCGTCGTGCTCGGGGTCGGAGCGCAGACCGGTGTCAGCTACAACCCGGAACGACTCAAGCGCATGGAGCCGACCGTTCGGGAGTTCTGCGCGGCGGTGCTGGAACGCAGCGCGTCCATCGGCGTGCGGGGCGAGTTCACCGAGCAGTACCTGCGGGACATGGGCTTCACGGATGTCGAGGTCATCGGCTGTCCTTCGCTGTTCATGCACGGTGACCGGCTGCCGGTGCACAAGACCGCGCCGGAGCTGACGTCCGAGTCGCGGATCGCGATCAACGGCTCGCACAGCGCCGTACGCGCGCAGGGCCTGGACCGGATCATCAGCCGTACCCACGAGCGTTACCCGAATCTCTGCTTCGTCGGCCAGAACCTCAGTGACGCACGGCAGTTGCACTGGCGGGACCTGTCGGACCCCAACGCCGCGGTGACCTCGATGCCGACCCACCCGGACCATCCGATGTACCGGGAGGACAAGGTGCGGGTGTACATCGACCCCGTCACCTGGATCGACGAGTTGCGTTCTTTCGACTTCTCCTTCGGTTCGCGCATCCACGGCAACATCGCGGCGCTGCTCGCCGGTACGCCGGCCACCGTGCTGTGCGGAGACTCGCGGACGCTGGAACTGTGCCGGTACTTCGAGATACCGCACCGGCGGCTGGACCAGGCCGCCAAGGATCCGGATTCCGCCGATCCGGCGAAGCTGTACGCGGAGGCCGACTTCGGCGGACTGGTCGGCGGTCACCGGGAGCGCTTCGAACGGTTCACGGGCTTCCTGGACAAGAACGGCCTGGACAACACGTTCACGCACGGGGACGGCGGGGCGGCCTTCGAGGGGAAGATGAGTGCGCTGGCGTTCCCGCCGGGCGTACGACCCTGGAACGACACGGACGTCACATCGCTCACCTCCCGGTTCGGCTGGCTGCACAGTCGTATCGACGAGCTGTCACTGGACAACGCCCGGCTGGAGAAGGAACTCGCTCGCGCCGGGGCCCGCGCGAAGACCGCCGCCCCGGCGCCCACTTCGGTGTACCGGCGGGCCCGGCGGGCCGTGGGCAAGCCGCTCCGCCGGGCTCTGGGAACCGGCCAGTAGGACGGGGGGTCGGCCTCGCGAGGCCGGCACGGTCAGGCGGCGGCCGTTTTGACGCCCCGGGTGGGCAGTGAACGCCGGACCTTGCGCAGCGCGCGTCGCATGAAGGTGCCGGCGGCGTCCTCCCGGTAGCCCTCGACCGCGCGGGCCTCCCGGGGTTCGGCGAGGTAGACCCAGTCGGGGACATCGGCCGGCTTGGAGCGGAAGTGGGGGTAGGCCAGGTACACGCGGGTGCCGCGCTTCTCCAGCACGGCATCGGCCTGCTTCTTGGCACGGACGAACTCGATGACCTCGGGGAGGAGTTCGGGGCGTCGTACGGCCACCAGGTGGAGTCGGAGTCGTTCGTGGACCCGCAGGCGGCGGGCGACCTCCGGGTTCCAGTGGGCGGCCATCAGCGGGCCGGCCAGTTCCATCTTGTGCTGCCGTATTCGCTCGTCGTCCTTGAGGAACTTGGGGCCGAACTGCGGGAGCAGGGTGACGAGGAACGGCCGGACCATGAGGGTGTCGCGGCGCGGTCCTGCCGGGACCATGTCGGCTATCAGGTTCATCAGGGCGCGCGCCGAGTCGAAACGCAGGGTGTAGCTGCCGCTCTTGGTGACGTGCTTTCCGTCCTCGCGGCCGACCAGGTAGTAGCAGGGGTAGTCGGCGACGACGGAGACGCCGTCGGCGCGGAGGTAGGCCTCCATGGTGAACAGCGCGTCCTCGCCGGTCCAAAGGGACTCGTCGAAACGCATGCCGTGCCGTTCCAGGAGCGCGCGGCGGAAGAGTTTCTGGGCGCTGAGCGTGAACTTGATGTTGGACGAGAACACGTCGGTGCGGTCGAGCGTCTTGCCCCACATCGACGTCGGGGGTTTGCGGTTGATCCCCTCGACCTTGCCGAGGACGACGTCCGTTCCGTTCTTGTCCGCCATGGCGACCATGCGTTCCAGGGCCTCGTCGCCGAGTCGGTCGTCGGCGTCCAGGAAGAACACATAGCGGCCGGTGGCCTTGGCGAGGCCGACGTTGCGGGGGCCGCTGGGGCCGCCGGAGTTCTCCTGGCGGATCACGGTCACGGGCATGGCGGCGCGGGCCGCGAACTCCTCCAGGCACTCCCCCGTGCCGTCGGCCGATCCGTCGTCGACGGCGATGACCTCCATCCGTGCCGGGTCGAGGGTCTGGCGCTCGACGGAGGCCAGGCATTCGACGAGGTACGGCATCGCTTCGTACGCCCCGATGATGACGGTCACATCAGGCTGCGCAACGGCGGTCACGTTTCCCCCTAGTCATGGTGCATTCCCCCGGTGTCGACTCAGTCGCAACGTTGTAGATGGCTGATCGACGCGACCGGTTGCCCCGGAACGCACCTTCAGTGGCCCAGCTCACATGGCGAGTACACAGCCGGACGGTGTACTGCGGGTTACGCCGGACAGTACGGACGGGCGGTAAGAGCCACTCAGGGGAAACCGCGAAGCGCTGGTAAGAAGACGCACCCTAGATCGCTAAGCAAAGGTAAGAGGAAGTGTTTGCGCGGTGGCAGCATGCCGCATGCCGCATGCCGTGCCCAGCCGAACGGGCTCGGTCCCGGGGAGGAGTCCCCGGGACCGAGCCCGTTCGGTGTGGTGTGCGCGCGTGCGCGTGTCAGCCGGCGGTCGTGGTGCCTTCCGCCTCGCTGGCGGCCTTCAGCGGGTCCCCCGGCAGCGTCTTGGCGATGTCGGCGGCTTCCGCGTCACCGGCCGCGATCCGGGCCTGCTGACCGAGGTTGCGGGTTTCGGCCTTGCGGGCGAGCGCGGCCACCGCGCGGTTGAACTGCTCGATGGAGGTCGGCTCGTCCGGGCCCAGCAGGTAGTGCTTGAGTTCCTCGCGGTCCGCGGCCAGCGGATCGGCGGAGGGGTCGCGTACGGCGTCCAGCAGGGCGCCAAGTTCCTTGGCGCTGTTGGAGAGGATCACGGCGGCCCGTACAGCGGTGTTGGCCTGCTTGAACTCCTCCACGCCGACTCCGGCGGAGTCGGTGACGGCATACGGCTTGCCGCTCGCGATGAAGTCGGAGACCACGCTGGAGATGTCGGAGACCATCGCGTCGGAGACGTTGAAGCAGTCGTACAGGCGCGGTTCGGCGCCCGTGATGACGCGGTGTTCGTGGTCGGGGAAGGATCGCCAGAGGGTGTCGTTCCATTCGGCGCGCAGCCGGGCGACTTCTTCGTGCTTCTTCAGGTCGACGATGTCGTCGCGGCTGGCCTCGGCCTCGTCGCGCTTCTCGTCGCCGGTGCCGGTCAGCTCGGTCAGGCGGGCCTCGATACGGCTGAGCTCGGCCTGGGCCGCGGCCTGGGCGGCCGTGTCGACGGTGAAGCGGGGGTCGGCGGCGCGTTCGGCGGCGGCCTTTTCGATGAGGGCGGTGACGCGCCGGTGGGCGGCGCCGGCCTGGGCGCTGACGGTGCCGGTGAAGGGGTGCGGCTTGTAGAGGACGCGGACCGGCGGGTCGGCCTTGACGAGCTTCTTCACGATCTTCTCGCCGGCGAGCACGAGGGAGGTGTTGCCGGGGTTGTCGTCCCAGCCTTCCCAGGTGGGCGCGTAGAGGACGGTGGGGATGCGGCCGTCGGGGACGCCCTGCCAGGCCTGGATGGGGGCCAGCTGCGGGCGGCCGACCTCGACGATGTCGTCGTCGCGGACACCGACGTCGGCGATGGCGTAGCGGTCGCGGCCCGCACGGCCGGCGGTCCACACCTCGTCGTACACCTTGCTGAACGGGTTGACGCTGGCCAGCTTGTCGCTGTCGCCGTGGCCGATGAAGACGTGCTTCATGGTGGGGACGCGCAGCAGGTGGATGTTCTTTCCGACGTTGGCCGCGTAGAGGGCGACGCGGACCGTGGAGAGGTCCAGGTTCATCAGGTGCACGCCGCCGGGCACGCAGATGACGGGGGCGGTGGTCGGGGCGAGGCTCTGCAGGATGACTCGTTCGCGCAGCAGGACCAGCGGGCGCGTCTCCAGCTGCTCCATGGTTTCCAGCCACATGTTGACCTGGTAGGCGGAGTCCTTGGAGCCGGAGAAGTACAGGACGGTCTCGGGCTTGTACTCGGTGAGCCACTCGTCGACGGCGGCCAGCACGGTGTCGGCGTCCGGCGGGGTCTTGCGGCCGCGTACGTACGGCATCAGCACCAGCACGTACAGGGTGCCGAGGGCGAGGGTCAGGCCGATGCCGACGAATCCGGCGACCGCGTTGTCCGTGGTCGCCGAGATCAGCAGGCCGACGACGGCCGCGAGGTCGAGGTGCAGCATCTTCTCGGCGGAGCGGTCCAGCAGGCCCTGCGGCGGGGCGTCCGGGATGCGGATGCGGGACTTCAGGTCGACGTTGCGGGTGGCGACCGGCATCCGGCGGCGGTTGCGGATCAGCTGGACCAGCGCGCCGTGCGGGGCCTGCAGTCCGTAGAAGGCGATGAAGCAGGCGATCGCGCCGTAGAAGACCAGGCCGTTCGAGAGGTCCATGCGGGCCAGCAGCAGGATCAGCAGCAGCTGCCGGATCAGGAAGCGGATCGACAGGCCGGCCCGGACCTTGCTCAGGCGGCTGATGAGGTAGCTGCCCTTGCGGTGCAGGTAGTGGTCCGCCAGGTACGTGACGGCGGCCGCGGCCGCGAAGGCGTAGACGCTCGGGACGAGCGCGGCGATCATGAGCACCGGGAAGCCGAGGATCATGAGTGCCGCCGCGGCCAGCTCGGCCGCGCTGCCCACCCGGGCGACGCGAATAGCGGTGGATATCACGGAGAACCTTTTGCTGACAAAAAGGCCTGTATTTGACCTTGCGGACGATCTGGCGTGTGAGGCGATCTGAGTTTTTACGGGTTCAGGCCCCTGTGAATGCTCTACGAACAGAACACGCAACCACAGAGGCCTGAATTACAGATGACTATTGGAGGCTGATTATGCCACGCCGTCCTGTCGGTCCAGGACACTGGCCAGGGCCTGTTCGAAGCCGGTGGCCTCGCCGGCGGCCGCCGTCGGGTCCTGCTGGCGGACGTCGATGACATGACCGGTGAGTTCGGACAGCAGCACGTCGAGGGAGGTGCGGGCGACGGCCTCGGAGGAGAGCAGCGAGCCCGCCGGTTCCTGGCCGAAGGCCTTGGTGCGCATGGGGGTGGCGGTGCGTTCGGGGTTGATGCAGTTGACCCGGACGGAGTCGCCGGCCCACTCGTCGGACAGGGCCTGGGTGAGGTTCACCATGGCGGCCTTGGTGGAGGAGTAGAGGCTGTACTCGGCGCGGCCCCGGGTGTAGCTGCTGGAGGTGTAGAGGAGCAGCTGGCCCTTGGTCTCAGCGAGGTACTTGTAGCTGGAACGGGCGATCTGCACGGGGGCCAGGTAGTTGACCTTCAGTGCTTCCTCGATGGTGGCGTTGTCGGTCTCGGCGAGCTTGCCGATGCGCAGCACGCCCGCCGTGTTGACGACGTAGTCGATCCGGCCGGTCTCGGCGTAGGCCTTGGACAGGGCGTCGTCGACCTCCTCCGGGTTCTCCACGTGGGTGCCGGTGGTGGAGCGGCCCAGCGCGTAGACGTTGGCGCCGTAGGACTCGGCGAGTTCGGCGATGTCCTTGCCGATGCCGTACGAGCCGCCGAAGATGACCGCGGTCTTGCCGGTGAGCAGTTCGCGGTAGGCCTCTTCGCCGTTCTGCTCGGGGGCGGCGGTGGAGGCGAGCTGGAACAGCTTGTCGGCGATGAAGACGTCGACGGGCTGGGTGACCTTCATGTTGTACTCGTCGCCGGCGACGACGTGGATCGGCACGTCGGGCAGGTACTTGAGGACCACGGAGCAGTCGTCGGTGGCCTGGAAGTTGGGGTCGCCGTCGGCGACCTGGTAGGCCCGCTTGATCGTGGACAGCTTGAACGCCTGCGGGGTCTGGCCGCGGCGCAGCCGGGAGCGGTCCGGGATCTCGGTGATGAACTCGCCGTCCTCGCCGTGGGTGCGGGTGACGATGATGGTGTCGGCGGACGGGATGGCGACGTCGACGGCCTGGTAGCGGTCCAGTGCGGCGACGCAGTCGTCGATGACGCGCTGCGACAGCAGGGGGCGTACGGCGTCGTGGAAGAGGACGTTGAGGTCCTCTCCGTCGGCCAGCCCCTCGCCGAGGGCCTGGATGGCGCGCTCGGTGGTCTCGTTGCGGGTGCTGCCGCCTTCGATGACCTTCTTGACCTTGGTGAAGCCGGCCTTGGCGACGATCTTCTCGATGTCCGCGACGTAGCCCGGTGCCATCAGCACGATGATGTCGTCGATCGAGTCGGCCTTCTCGAAGGTGGCCAGGGTGTGCTCGATGACTGCCTTGCCGGCGATCTTCAGCAGCTGCTTGGGGATCGACAGACCCACCCGCTGGCCGGTGCCACCGGCCAGGATCACTGCGGTGGTTCGGGGCTTGGCTATGTGCTGGGACACAGGTGACCTACCTTGGGGCATCAGGGAACGGGGAAAGCGTCCCACTTCGGGTAACCGCTGTGCAAGGTGAGCGCCGTCCGCCGCATATGTATCCGCAACCTTTCATTCACCTTGCACCGCTGGTGATGGCCTCGCCTGTCGGCCGCCCGGGGAAGTTCCGTGAATTTGCTGTGAGTAACTACACAGGGCATTCCGATTGCTGAGCGTGACGCTTCGCGTGTCAGAGGTGCTAAGCCGTGCCACACGAACGGCTTAGCAGAGCTAAGCCGTTCGGCCTCGGTCGGCGCCGTCAGCGTCGTCGCAGCCTCTTGAGACATCGGTGTCCCAGTACCCGTACGAGTTCCTTCGACGACGTCTGGTGCACGGTGCGGGCTTTCGCCTCCGCCGTGTGCCGGACCGGTGCCGAGGCCGCCGCGGCGAGCGCGCCGTACAGGGCGTGGGCGGCGACCTCCGGGGCGATGCGGGCCTCGCCGGTGGCCATGGCCGGTTCCGGCCGTTCGGGGGCGGCGGACAGCAGGGCCGGGTCGCCGATGACGCGGACGCCCATGGCGCCGATGCGTTCCGCCATCTCGGCGCCGATGCCCGAGGCGGCCTCGACGGCCCAGCCGGGGGTGGAGATCTTCACGTCACCGGCGGTGGGGCTGCACGTGTTCTTCATATGCATGACCGCGCCGTTGCGGATGAGCTTGGAATAGAGCTCGTCAGGCAGGCCATTGCCGCGGAATTCCATGTTGAGCTTTCGCAGCATTTCGGTCTCGGCGAGGGTGAGGGAGCGGTTCGCCGCGTCCGGTACCGGCTGGAGAAGTTCTTGGGGAAGGCCGAGCAGTGCTTCGAAGGTGCGCAGCAGGCCGTCGCGGTCGCGGTCGTCGACCACGACGACGGTGATCCGGTCGGCGCCGACGGCGCGGATCCAGCGTTCGACGAGCCGGTCGTGCCGGTGCCGGCGCCAGAAGCTGGGGTTGGGCTTCTCGTAGGGGGCCTTGCGGAGCATGTGGTCGAGCCAGTCCTCGTAGCCCATGCGCAGGCCGTTCTGTACGTACTGCTGCCACTGCGAGGGCATGATCTTGGCGATCGGGCGCAGGGTGACGAGGACGTGGACGCGTTCGCCGCCGAGTTGCCGGACGATCCGGGAGACGGTCTCGTCGTCGGCGGCGTCGGCGAAGAACTCGCTGCTGATGACCGCCGTGCGGGACCCGGTGGCGTCGACCTGCTGGAGCAGCCGTGTCCAGTGCTTCTCGGTAGGCACGGTGTCGCCCATCATCGCGGGCCGGGCGCATGCCGCGAGGGCGGCTTCCATCGGGTGCCGGCTGGTCGCCGGGAACTCGACGCCGTGCGCGGGGAGCTTGTCCCTGGCGGCGAAGAGGGCGCCCTGGATGGCCGTGGTGCCGGTCTTGTGCGGGCCGATGTGCAGCAGGCGGGTGCCGGCGGGCAGGGCGGCGGGGGGACCGATGTGGCCTATCGGGGCGTTGTTCACCGGGGCTTCGCCTCTCGTACAGTCCGTCTCCATGGTTAACGAAAGGTAAGAGGTTTGCCTGAGGTTCACCTGAGAGGAGCCTGGGACACAGATGAGTCCCAGGCTCCCGTTACATGAAATTGACGATCGGCGCCCCGTTTCTCATCTACGCGGCGTTTGTCACCTCACGTGACCTGTACACCCGGTTCGTCCGCCGCCACGTGCAGGGTGGCGAGGGTGCGGGCGGTGGCCTGCGGGCTGACGACGGTGTCGACGACCCGGACGCGCGCGTCGATGCCGTGGCGGCGGATGTCGAAGAGGTGGTAGCCGCGGTGGGCGTCGATGACCTTCCAGTGCGGGTTGTCGGCCTTCAGGGGGTCGAACTGGGCGTGGAAGGCGGCCTGGTCCTGGTCGCCGTTGCTGGAGATGGAGGTGCCGACGAACTCGGCGCCGACGACGTCCGAGGAAGGGTCCGCGAAGTTCTTCTTCAGGTCGCTGATCATGGTCAGGTGCCGGTCGCCGCTGAGGACGACGGGGTTGCGGACGGAGGCGAAGTCGTCGAGGAGGGCGTTGCGTTCGGCCTGGTAGCCGTCCCAGGCGTCGTAGTACCAGAGTTTTCCGTCACCGGGCAGGATGTCGGTCTCGGCCATCATGATCTGTGAGGCGATCAGGTTCCAGCGGGCCGGTGAGCCGTGCAGTCCGTCGAGCAGCCACTGTTTCTGCCGGGCGCCGAGCATGGTGAGCGCGGGGTCCTCGGCGGCGGCCTGGCTGGTGACCTGGTCGCTGCGGAACTGCCGGGTGTCGAGGACGTTGAGCCGGACGAGGCGGCCGAACTCCAGGCGGCGGTACATCTGGATGTGGGGTCCGTCCGGGATCGCGGTGGCGCGGACCGGCATGTGCTCGTAGTAGGCCTGGAAGGCGGCGGTCAGGCGGGTGACGAAGGCGTCGTGGGGCTGTTTGTCGGGGTCCTGGGGGATCTCGCCGGCCCAGTCGTTGTCGACCTCGTGGTCGTCGAAGGTGACCACCCAGGGGGCGTTCGCGTGCATCGCGGCGAGGTCGGGGTCGCTGCGGTACTGGGCGTAGCGGTTGCGGTACTGCTCGAGGGTGTACGGCTCGCCCTTGCCCTCGTGGCGGCGCGGGCCGGAGGAGGACGGTGTGGACTCGTAGATGTAGTCGCCGACGAAGAGGACGGCGTCGGGGTCCTGGGCGAGCATGTCGGCGTACGGGGTGAAGTAGCCGTGCTGCCAGTTCTGGCAGGAGGCGAGGGCCACGCGCAGGGAGCCGCCCTTGGCGTGCGGGTGGGGGGCGGTGCGGGTGCGGCCCGTGGGGGAGATCCGGCCGCCGGCGCGGAAGCGGTACCAGTAGGAGCGGCCGGGGCGCAGTCCTCGTACGTCCACGTGGACGCTGTGGCCGTATTCGGGACGGGCGTGGGCGGTGCCGCGGCGGACGACTTTGTGGAGGCGTTCGTCCTCGGCGATCTCCCATTCGACGGGCACGATCGCGTCGGGCATGCCGCCGCCGGCGAGGGGGTCGGGGGCGAGCCGGGTCCAGAGCACGATGCCGTCGGGGAGCGGGTCGCCGGAGGCGATGCCGAGGCTGAACACGTTCTCTGGCAGCGGGGATTCGGCGGCGCGGGCGGCGGCGGGCAGCCAGAGCTGGGCGGAGGCGGCGGCCCCGAGGACGGCGGCACCGGCGGTCAGAAAGCGGCGTCGGTCGGGCGATGGTGCTCCGGTCATGCGCGGACTCCCTTGCCACAGTGGCCTCTTGGACGGTCTGGCCTTCGGAAGCTCCCACGGCTGGTGGGTCCGTCCGCTGAATGCAGGCATGCGTGCGCATGACAACTAGGGGGACAACAGAAAACCCGTTGCGGCCGGGAACGTGTCCCGGCCGCAACGGGCCTCTACGGGTCGGGCGGTGAATCGGCCGCCCCGGATCCCGGGGCTGCGGTACGGCTACTCGAACGGGTCGAAGTCGCCGTACTCGCGCAGGGATTCGTCGCGTTCGGCCTCGCGGTCGCGGCGGCGCTGGACGGCCGGGCGCTGTTCCTCGAAGCGGTGGTCCTCGCCGCGGCGGCCGAGCATCTCGGCGCCGGACATCATGGACGGCTCCCAGTCGAAGACGACGGCGTTGTCCTCGGGGCCGATGGCGACGCCGTCGCCCGCCCGGGCGCCCGCCTTCATCAGCTGCTCTTCCACGCCGAGCCGGTTGAGGCGGTCGGCGAGGTAGCCGACGGCCTCGTCGTTGTTGAAGTCGGTCTGGCGGACCCAGCGTTCGGGCTTCTCGCCGCGTACCCGGAAGAGGCGGTCGTCCTCCTGGGTGACGGTGAAGCCGGCGTCGTCGACGGCCTTGGGCCGGATGACGATGCGGGTCGCCTCCTCCTTGGGCCTGGCCGCCCGTGCCGTGCCGACCAGTTCGCCGAGTGCGAAGGTCAGCTCGCGCAGGCCGGTGTGGGCGACCGCGGAGACCTCGAAGACGCGGTAGCCGCGGGCCTCCAGGTCGGGGCGGACCATCTCGGCGAGGTCCTTGCCGTCGGGGACGTCGATCTTGTTGAGGACGACGATCCGGGGCCGGTCGCCGAGACCGCCGTACTGCTTGAGCTCCTCCTCGATGACGTCGAGGTCGGAGACGGGGTCGCGCTCGGACTCCAGGGTGGCGGTGTCCAGGACGTGCACGAGGACGCTGCACCGCTCGACGTGGCGCAGGAACTCAAGGCCGAGGCCCTTGCCCTGGCTGGCGCCGGGGATGAGGCCGGGGACGTCGGCGATGGTGTAGACGGTGGAGCCGGCGGTCACCACACCGAGGTTGGGGACCAGGGTGGTGAACGGGTAGTCGGCGATCTTCGGCTTGGCGGCGGACAGCACGGAGATCAGGGAGGACTTGCCGGCGCTCGGGTAGCCGACCAGGGCCACGTCGGCGACGGTCTTGAGCTCCAGGACGATGTCCCCGAAGTCTCCGGGCTCGCCGAGCAGCGCGAAGCCGGGGGCCTTGCGGCGGGCGCTGGCGAGGGCCGCGTTGCCGAGGCCGCCGCGGCCGCCCTGGGCGGCGACGTAGGAGGTGCCGTGGCCGACGAGGTCGGCGAGGACGTTGCCGGCCTTGTCGAGGACGACGGTGCCGTCGGGGACCGGCAGGATCAGGTCCTGGCCGTCCTTGCCGGCCCGGTTGCCGCCCTCGCCGGGCTTGCCGTTGGTGGCCTTGCGGTGCGGGGAGTGGTGGTAGTCGAGGAGCGTCGTCACCGACTGGTCGACGGTGAGGACGACGTCGCCGCCGCGGCCGCCGTTGCCGCCGTCGGGGCCGCCGAGCGGCTTGAACTTCTCCCGGTGTACGGAGGCGCAGCCGTGGCCTCCGTTACCCGCGGCGATGTGCAGCTCGACGCGGTCCACGAAGGTGGTCATGGTGCAGTGCCTCCAGATACTTGCGGGGTGATACCTATGTCAACACGCGAAAGGCGGACCCACTTCCCGAACGGGAAGTGAGGTCCGCCTCGCGAAATGTTCGGTCAGAGCCGTGCTGTCAGCAGACTCAGGCGACCGGAACGATGTTCACGACCTTGCGGCCACGGTGGGTACCGAACTCCACCGCGCCGGCGTTCAGCGCGAACAGCGTGTCGTCGCCGCCACGGCCGACGCCCGCACCCGGGTGGAAGTGGGTGCCACGCTGGCGGACCAGGATCTCGCCCGCGCTGACAACCTGACCGCCGAAACGCTTCACGCCGAGGCGCTGAGCGTTGGAGTCACGACCGTTACGGGTGGACGATGCGCCCTTCTTGTGTGCCATCTCTCCTCAGTCCCTTACTTCGCAGCCGCGGGGATCTCAGTGACCTTGATCGCCGTGTACTGCTGGCGGTGGCCCTGACGACGGCGGTAGCCGGTCTTGTTCTTGTAGCGCAGAATGTCGATCTTCTGGCCCTTGTGGTGGTCCACGACCTCGGCCTGGACCTTGATGCCGGCCAGCACCCACGGGTCGCTGGTCACAGCGTCGCCGTCGACAACGAGCAGGGTCGAGAGCTCGACCGTGTCGCCAACCTTGGCGGTGGAAATCTTGTCAACCTCGACGATGTCACCGACAGCAACCTTGTGCTGGCGGCCACCGCTGCGCACGATGGCGTACACGCGGATCTCACTCTCTCGCTCAGGAACGGCACCCCCGCAGTCCAGCCGCCCGGCAGACGCGGGCCGCCTCTTCGGAACACGTGGTGTCCCGAAGGAAGAGGTTTACGGGGATGTGGCGCGTCCTCATATCCATGGACACGCCGACGGTCAAGGTTACGGGGCGGTGGCCTGGGGGGTCAAACCGGGCCCCGTGGGGTGTGGGGCCGGTCACCCGGCCCCGGTGCGGCGGTGTGGGGCCGGTCACGAGGACCGGCCCCACGGACGGGCGTCAGCCCTCGTCGGTGGCGGGGACCGTGGTGGTCTTCTTCGCCGTCGACTTGGCGGCGGCCGTCTTGACGGTCTTGGCCGCCTTCTTGGCCGTCGTCTTCTTGGCGGCCGTCTTCTTCGCCGCGGTCTTCTTGGCCGCCGTCTTCTTCGCCGGGGCCTTCTTGGCGGCCGTCTTACGGGCCGTCTTCTTGGCCGGGGCGGCCTCCTCGGCGACCGGCTCCTCGGCCACCGGGGCCTCGGCCGCCGGCGTCTCGGACTCCGCCGCCGGCACGACCACGACGGCCGTCTCCTCGGACGCGGTCGGCGCGGTGGCCTTGCGCACCGCACGGCGGCGCGGACGGGCCGGTGCGGCGCTCTCGGCGGGCGCGGCCTGCTCGGGCTCCGTAGCGGGCTCGGCGGCCGGTTCCGCCGCGGTCACCGCGGCCGGTTCGGTCACCGCTTCCGGCGCCGCGTTCTCGGCGACGACGGTCACCACGGTTGCCTCGGCCCCCGCCGGGGAGCCGGCGGGCGCCGACACCTTCCGGGTGGCACGCCGACGCGTACGGCCCTTCGGCGCGGCCTCCTCGGCCTCCGGGGCGGCGGGAGCGGCCTGGGCGGCCGGAGCCGTCTCGGTGGCCTCCGGCGCCTGGACGACCGGGTCCTCCACGGCGACCGGCTCGGCGTGCGCCTCGGCGGCCGGCTCCGGCAGCACCTCCCGCTCGGCCTCGACGGCGGCCGGTACGGCCTGCGCGGTCGGCGCCTCCGCCTCGGCACCCCGGTTGCGGCCGGCACGCTCCTTGGGCGCGCCGGCCGGAGCCGAGGCCCGGCGGCTCGCCCGGCGGCGGGTACGGCCGCGGCCGGCCGCGGCCTCCGCCTCGGCGACGCTGCTGTACAGCTCCTCGTCCGGCGCGAAGTCGGGCGCGGACAGCGCGACGGGTTCGGCGACCTCGGCGGCCACCTCGGCCGCCGTCTCGACGGCGTGGACGGCCTCCGCGTGCTCGACGGACCCGTCGGTGACGACCTCGTGGGTCTCGTGGACGTCGTGCTCGTGCTCGTGTCCGTCGCCGCCGCGGCCGCGCTTCTTGCGCTTGCCGCCGCCACCGCCGCCGGAGGAGCCGGGCTGCTCCATGTGGACGATGACGCCGCGGCCGTTGCAGTGCACGCAGGTCTCGGAGAAGGACTCCAGCAGGCCCTGGCCGACGCGCTTGCGGGTCATCTGGACCAGGCCCAGCGAGGTGACCTCGGCCACCTGGTGCTTGGTCCGGTCCCGCCCGAGGCATTCGAGCAGGCGGCGCAGCACCAGGTCGCGGTTGGACTCCAGGACCATGTCGATGAAGTCGATGACGATGATGCCGCCGAGGTCGCGCAGCCGCAGCTGGCGGACGATCTCCTCGGCCGCCTCCAGGTTGTTGCGCGTCACCGTCTCTTCGAGGTTGCCGCCCTGGCCGGTGAACTTGCCGGTGTTGACGTCGACGACGACCATCGCCTCGGTCCGGTCGATGACCAGCGAACCGCCGCTGGGCAGCCAGACCTTGCGGTCCAGGGCCTTGGCGAGCTGCTCGTCGATCCGGTAGGTGGCGAAGACGTCGACCTCGGAGGTCCACTTCGACAGCCGGCCGGCGAGGTCGGGGGCGACGTGCGAGACGTAGCCGTGGACGGTGTCCCAGGCCTCGTCACCGCTGACGACGACCTTGGAGAAGTCCTCGTTGAAGATGTCGCGGACGACCCGGACGGTCATGTCGGGCTCGCCGTAGAGCAGCGACGGGGCGTTCGAGCTGCCGCCGTTCTTCGACTTCTTCCGGATGTCGTCCCACTGCGCCTGGAGCCGTTCGACGTCGCGGCGCAGTTCGTCCTCGCTCGCGCCCTCGGCGGCGGTGCGCACGATGACGCCCGCGTCCTCGGGGACGATCTTCTTGAGGATGGTCTTCAGCCGCGCGCGCTCGGTGTCGGGCAGCTTGCGGCTGATGCCGGTCATGGAGCCTTCGGGGACGTACACGAGGTAGCGGCCCGGGAGGGAGACCTGGCTGGTGAGGCGGGCGCCCTTGTGGCCGATCGGGTCCTTCGTGACCTGCACGAGGACGGACTGGCCGGACTTCAGGGCGGCCTCGATGCGGCGCGGCCCGTTGGCCATGCCGAGCGCCTCGAAGTTGACCTCACCGGCGTAGAGCACGGCGTTGCGGCCCTTGCCGATGTCGATGAAGGCGGCCTCCATCGACGGCAGCACGTTCTGCACCTTGCCGAGGTACACGTTGCCGACGTACGAGGTGGCCTGCTCCTTGTTGACGTAGTGCTCTACGAGCACGCCGTCCTCCAGGACGCCGATCTGGGTGCGGTCGCCGTGCTGGCGTACGACCATCACGCGCTCGACGGCCTCGCGGCGGGCGAGGAACTCGGCCTCGGTGATGATCGGGACGCGGCGGCGGCCCTGCTCGCGGCCCTCGCGACGGCGCTGCTTCTTGGCCTCCAGGCGGGTGGAGCCCTTGATGGACTGCACCTCGTCGGAGGGCTCGGAGGGCTTGCGGGGCTCGCGGACCTTGACGACGGTGCGCTCCGGGTCGCCCTCGCCGGGCTCGGCGTCGGTGGCGCTGTCCCCGGCGCGCCGCCTGCGGCGACGGCGACGGCGGCTGCTGGAGGAGGAGGCGCCGGCCTCGTCGTAGGCCTCCTCGTCGTCCTCTTCCTCCTGCTCGGCGGTGTCCTCGGCATCCTGCTCGGCCTGCTCGGCGGCGAGCTCGTCGGATCCGTCCTCGGCGCCCTCGCCGTCGGCGGCGTCACCGCGGCGACGGCGGCGGCCGCCCCGGCGGCGGCGACGGCGGGAGCCGGACTCCTCGGTCTCGTCGTCGGCGTCGGCCGCGTCGGCGGTGTCCTCGACGGACTCCTCCGGCTCCTCGGTCTCGGCGGCGGCGGCGGCGGTCTCGGCGACCGGGGCCTCCTCGACGGCGCCCCGGCGGCGGCGACGGCGCCGGGAACCGGCCTCGGTCTGCTCGGCGGGCTCCGCGGCGACGGCGGGCGTGGTGGCCGCGGTGGCTCCGGTGGCCCTGGTGGCCGCGGCGGACGGCGTGGCGTCCTCGGGCTCGCCGGGACCGGCGGACGCGGCGGCGGCCTCGGCGGCGGCGCGCTCCGGGGTCTGGAACTTCGGCTCGGTGAACACGGGCGCCTGGAAGACGGCGACGGCGGGCCTGGCCGGGCGGCGCGGCTCTTCGTCGGCGGCCCGGCCGGCGGGCTCGGAGAACCCGGTGGCGGCCTGGCGCACGACCCGGCGCCGGCGGCGCGGCGTCTCGGCCTCCGCGGGCTCGGCGGCCTCGGTCGCGGCCGGAGCGGTCGCGGCGTCGGCGGCCCGGCCGGCGGGCTCGGAGAACCCGGTGGCGGCCTGGCGCACGACCCGGCGCCGGCGGCGCGGCGTCTCGGCCTCCGCGGGCTCGGCGGCCTCGGTCGCGGCCGGAGCGGTCGCGG
>NZ_JAKQYH010000020.1:0-61248 GCF_022343545.1 Streptomyces arenae | reverse complement strand
CACCGAGTTCATCCAGGACCAGGCGGTGAAGCTTGGCCCACACCCGGGCCTCCGTCCACTCGGTGAACCGGCGGAAGGCCGTCACCCCCGACAGCCCGAAGCCTGGCGGCAGTTGGTTCCAGGTGCAGCCTGAGGTGGCCACGAAGATGATGGCAGCCAGCACCTCGCGGTCCCCTCGCCGCCGGTGCCCTCCACCCTGCGGGCGGACCGGAGCCGGCGGCACCACCCGCTGGAACAACGTCCACAGCTCTTCCGGCGCCATCCGCTCGACAAGCGCAGCAGCCATCACCCTAGACTGCCGCAAGATCACGCCAACTGAAATAGCGTCTAAGGCCCAAGTACTGGGGGAGATGCCACGGTACTTCGCTCTGGTCCGGCTCGCCGCATCCGCCGGACTCGAAGTGACCGCCGTCGGTGAGCCCTGGCAAGCCGTGTACGGCAAACACGTCCGGACGGCACGCCGCACAACAGGGGACACGCCCGTCGCCGCGGTCACCTGACCTGGGGTGCAAGGCTGCAGCTTTGTACCCCCTGTTGTCCTGGCCGCCGTAGTGCTGCGCGGATACAGGAATGATCTGCTGTTCGCCGGCGGCGCGTTGCTATGTTGGTGCGGCACGGTGCGAGTGGTGATCTGGATGCCGTTCCGGATGCCATGGAAGCGGCTGCCGGGGGAGCAGTGTGGATCTGGTCTACGTCTCGGAACGCAAAATCTACGGGCGGCTCGGTATGCGGCTTTCCTCTACCCAGCAGGGTGTGCAGGCCGTAGTGAAGATTCCGCCGCTGGTCGAAGTATCGGGAAGCCGGACCTGGGAGGGATCGGCTGAGCCCATGGCTCCGCACGCGCTGGTGGAGAGGGCCAAGCGAACCATCGAGCGACGGTTTGCCCCGGTGTCGTTCACCACGCGGAACCTGCAGCCGAACCAGTGGATCAGTTTCGATCTGCCCATGGCCCAGGTGGCCGTTCACGAAGACAGCGGGCGGCCCCCTGAGGATGTTGCGCTGTTTGTCGGCCAGGTCCCTGCACCGGCGGTGGGTCAGCCCCGCGACTTGGGATTCATGCTGTGCGGGTCGGTGCAGCACCTGCGTACGCAGGTGTGTGCACATGGGCGGATGGGTTCGGACACCACCTGGCTGCACGATCTCATCCTTGAGGTCGAGCGACGCGAGGCGGACGGGCTGAATGTCATCCCGGAGTTCCTGAACGAACTCATGCCGCAACGGCGCAGTGACGTGCTCATCGAGGACGCGGCGCTCGGGGTGCACGGGTGGGTCGACAGGCAGTACCCGCCCTCGACGCGGGGACGTATGCGCGGGCATGCCATCGTGCTGTTGGATATCGACCGCCCGAGGTGGGTTCGCCGTCTGGTGCTAGCGACGCCGTTGTATGTGGAAGCTGTTCATGAGCAGGCGCCAGCGCAGCCAAGGCGGATCACTTTCCCGAGGATCCGCCGGCGCTCGAACACACCCTGACGTTCAAGCTCGTTGCTGTGCCGGCGAGGTGGACATCAGGTCTTCCCGCGCCTGATTTTTGATGCCCACGATGAGGCGGTGCAACTCCGTCCAATGCTCCCAGGCGTCGTCATCGACGTGGGAAGACGACAAAGCAAGGTCGAGTCCCGGTTCCCTCATCGCCAGCCGGGTGTGCATGATGAACTTTGCGTACGGCTGCTGCAGTTCGCGGATCTTCCGCAGGACGTCAGCGCTCCAGTAGAACTCTGCCGAGGCCGCGCCTGCCGGTGGCGATACCACTTCCCAGGGCCTGCGGCTGACGAGGGCCTCGGCCTTGTCCCGCATCTGCTTCTCGTCCGAGGACGCCCCAAAGTGAATTTCGTCGAGAGTCTGACCCATCTGGTGGAGCCAGAGACCGAGAACCTCGTAACTCGACCTGAGTTCTTCACGTGACCTCATGCGCAGGTCGGTTTCTCGTTGCAGTACCTGCTGGCGTTCGAAGAGCTCCCGGCTGCCGTCGAAATGCCGGTCCATCAGTTCAATCTGATGCACGGTACCGCGAGCGGCGACGGCGTAGCCCATCCGTGTGCCGATCGCCAGGGCGAGGAAGAGGGTGATCAGGTTGGCTACCAAAGACACAGAGTGATCAGTCACTCGGCCAGTCTCCGCAACCACCCCAGTGTGCGCAGGGACATGAAGAAATTCGGGCGGGACGGACACCCCGGCCCGCGGGTCTGCGGGCTGACGGTAGCAGCGGCGACCCTGCCCGGCGACGGGCAGTGGCAGGTGCTGAACGGAAGGTGTGGGCCGGAGGCAGATTGACGCGAGTTGTGCGGCCTTGCTCAAGGGGGTGCCGCGGGGAGGGTAGCGGTGGCGAAGGGGATCCCGGCAAGGAAGGGCGCCTGGCGGGGCCTGAACTAGCGACACGATAACGCCGGGACAAGCGCCGCGAGGCGATCCGGCCTTGAAACACAGCGCGTTCGCACCGAAACCGACCGCGTGCGAGCGGACAGCTTCTGACTCGCTGGGGAGGTATCCCGGGAACCGGGCAGTCTGGTGCCGGCGCCACGAGACGGAGCGGACTCACGCGCGTGTTAGTGGGCTACTCGCGTGTCTTCGACTGACCGGTCGGGCCCGTCGGAGGCTGCGGCCCAGTCATCCGGGTGGGATATGGGCAGCAGCCGAAACTGCTGGGCGTGCGTGCTGTCATACGGCGTAGCAGCCGTTTTCATGCGGGTGTGGTCGTTGATGAGCATCTCGATCACGCGTGCGGCTGTTTGCAGGTCGTCCGCCGTGGTGCCGGCCTCCATGGCCGTGGGGGAGGAGACGGTGCCGTCAACGCCGCGATCCACATAGAAGCCCTGCTGCTTGGCGAGGTTGGCCTCACCGGCGGCGCGCTCGGCCTCCTCCTGGCGTTTGTGGTGCGCTTCCTCCCATGCCGCATAGCCCGATCCCCCCTCGGGCACGGCACTGTAGCCACCCCAGAACTCGGCGAGTTCGTCTCCGAAGACGACGGCCGCAAGGTACTTCCTCGTGTGGCTTCGCCCGTGCTGAGCCAGCTCGTCCACCGTCCGTGACCTACCATCGCCCTGGCTCCAGGCCGTCTGGAAGGCGTCATAGATCCACAGCGCCTTCCCGAGTTCCTCCTGCGCGAGGACGGTGAGGGACCGCGCCCGCCCGAAGGACCCTGCGGACAGCAGCGTGTGGGCGTCGGCGATCAGCGAGGATGCGTTGTCCACCAGCGCCTTCCAGAACTCCCGCGCCTGCTGCGGGCTCATATCGACCATGACAGCCCTGCGCTTTCGTTGTCTGTGGATCCGTCCGACGCCGACCGCGCTTCCACTGCCCTGCCAAGCGGCACAATGCAATTCAGCGGGCTAGATCGTCCCCGAGTGCGCGTTCTGCGTTGTCCAGGAGCTCCTTGTACGTCAGTACCTCAATGCGGCCCAGGTGGGTGTTGACGGTGCGCAGCACGTCATTGATCGTGTCTTCCGGAACCCCGGGCTGCGCGGCGGGGTGGCCGATGAGGATGAGGGCGCGTGCCCGCCGCGTTTCCAGGCCGAACTGATCTCGGATGCGGAGACGGTGCTCGTCCAGGTGCACCAGGTAGTTGAGGGCCTGGCCCACTGCGTCGTGGACCTGCGCGCTGGGCACCCAGCCGCTGCGGTGCCGCTTTACCAGTGATCCGCGCAATGCCACCGAGCGTTTGATCTCTACGATCTGCAGCGTGCAGTCGCCGCGGATCAGCGGGATGTCGACCTCGTCGCCGGGCACCAGCCTGCGCCGTGCGGCCTCTCCGGCGAACTGGCCCCCGAAGATCCAGAACTGTCCCTGCAGGACCTTCTGGAGGTCCCGTTCCAGAGCGTGAGGGTCCTCGGCCACCTGCCGGAGTTTCGCCAGGCCGGCCCTGCGCTGCGCGAGCTGCAAAAGCGCAGCAACAGCCTGCGCGTCGTCGAGAGCTCCGAGCGCGTCCAGGTCCTGCGGCGCGCGTCGGATGATACCTAGCAAGCGCTTGAGGCTGCGGCGGCCCTCCTTGGCGTCCGTGGACCCCTCTGCTGCCCTCTGCGTGCTGTCTTCCGCGCGCGATGTCCGGACGGCGCTCGACAGCAAGAGCTCCAGGTCCATCTGAGGGGCCTGCGCGAAGGGCGGGGCGGCGCTGTCGAAACAGGGGCCGCCGGTCAGCTGGCGCAGGCGAAGCAACGGGAACTGGATCTCCCGCGTCGCGTCGCGTCGGTCGAGCGTCCCGCTGGCTTGCGCACGCCGGTGCGGACCCACGACGCGACGGGTGCCTCCTGGTCCACGGTGCACTCGCCGAGATACCGGCACAGCTGTCTCTGCTGTTCGAAGACGCGCAGGGGCAGCCCGCGCCGTAGGTGATGGATCAGCATCTGGATTTCCCGGCTGATGTAGTCGCCGTCCTGCAGGCAGCCCGGCACAGAGAGGATGTCGCCGTCCCAGCACGGGGCTGGCTGTATGTCCGGCGCCGGTGCCCTCCGTACGAAGAGGAAAGTGTTCGGAGTGGTGCCGCTGGAGCCTCCGTAGCCGGACCGGCTCCCGCCGTACACGTCATGCAGCTTGCGACGCTGCACCACGGTTCCCGGCGGAACGATCCAAGGGATGCTGCCCACGGGGTCGTCCGCTGATGCCCGCTGCAGGCGCGGCAGACCAGCCCACTGCTCCCGGGACAGATCCAGGCGGACGAGCCCGAAGTCCCCACGGTAGTAAGACCGGTCGGTGTCCCGGATGCTGTGCGTGAACGCGGTGAGGCCGGCAGTCCGCAGGGCCTTCAACGGCACGGGAGAACTCAACGAGATTGAGCCGAAGTCGAAGACGACGGCCTTCGCGGGCGGTTCCAGTACCGATGCAGGAGTGTTTTCCGTGCCGCGGACCGTGCCGACAGCCACCAGGCCGCCGATGCGGCCCGGTCTCCACAGGGCGACGGGGTCCCCGACTGCGACAGCCTCTGTGGTGACTGCACGGTGAGGCAGCAGTTCGCCGTTGCGTTCGATACTCAGTCGCGACACGGCGCGATCCGCAACCGCGAGCCATCCCTGCAACGATCCCTCCCCGGCCGACACGTCTTTATATGTCCGTGCCCATCATGGTCGGCGGCACTGACATACCCCCAGCCGAGTCCGGGCGTCCCTGACTGGCTCTGTGAGGCGGACGAACACCGTGTCGACTGCAGCGGGTTGTAGGACCTCACGTGCATGTGGAGCACGCGCACGACCGTCTCGACGCCACCGTGCACGGACAGACCCCCACGCATGCAGGGAAGACGGCACATCCATCCAGATGGCGATCGTGGAAACATCCCCACGCGTGTGGGGAAGACCCTTGCCGAACTGCAGCTTTGTAGATCAATAGGCCAGCTTTCGTTCACCTTACAGGAATCGGGCCGGCGCTGACTTCGGCGCGGAGCTGCGAAACTTTGACGCCGTTTCACTTGGTGAGTCGTCGGTAGTTGATGAGGCTGGTGGCGATGGCGGTGAATGCGAGGAAGTGCTCAGGCTTTCGTTCGTAGCGGCGGTGCAGGCGGCGGCAGCCGGCGAGCCAGGACATGGTCCGCTCGACCACCCAGCGGTGTCGGCCCAGTCGCTGTGAGGTGTCGGTGCCGCGGCGGGCGATGCGGGGTGTGATGCCTCGTTCGCGGAGCCATCGCCGCAGGTGAGAGTAGTCGTAGCCCTTGTCTCCGTGGAGTTTCGCAGGCCGCCGCCGTCGGGGACCGCGTCGGCTGCGCACCGGTGGGATGGATGCGATCAGCGGCTGCAGCGCGAGGCTGTCGTGTGTGTTGGCAGCGGAGATGGCGACGGCGACGGGGAGGCCGCTGCGGTCGACGACGAGGTGGATTTTCGATCCGCTCTTGCCTCGGTCGGTCGGATTCGGTCCGGTCAGCTGCCCCCTTTGAGTGCTCGGACGCTGACAGAATCGACGGCGAAACGCGACCAGTCCAGCTCGCCCTGGGCTCCGAGTTCATCGAGGATGACGCGGTGCAGACGGGCCCAGACCCGGGCCTGGCTCCAGCGGGCGAAGCGCCGGTAGACCGTGGGCCAGGCCGGCCCGAAGACTGGTGGCAGCTGCCGCCACGAGCACCCTGACGTGGCCACGAACACGATTGCCGCCAGACACTCGCGGTCCCCGGCCCGTCTCCGGCCGCCTCCCTGCGCGCGTACGACCACCGTCTCGGGCACGACCCGGCGGAACAACTCCCACAGCTCGTCCGGCACCAGGCGCTCAGCAAGACTCGTCATACCAACACAACGACCCCGGCCACCAAAGGAAGCGATCTTTAAGCAGATGTCCTCCTGCGGCAAGTGCATACGAGGGCTGCTCTGCCTCCACTGCAACTCGGCGCCCGGATACGTCCGTGACTCGGTCGAGATGTGCCACAGGATGGCGGACTATCTCTCGGGCAAGCTGTGAGATCAGGCGGGTGTCGTTATCCACCCCTGCTGAGGAGCTTGTATAGCTCGACGGTTCCCCCTCTCGTGGTGTAAACGATCAACTGGTGGGCCTGTTCCAGGCATTGGTATGGACGTTCATGTATTTCCCCGGGGCTGAGTTCACGTAATTCCCCAGCCCCGGGTGCTAGTGGCGGCTACTTGACCGACGGTTTGGTGGGCTTGTCGGTGGGGTTCTTGGGGCGCTTGTTCGGTCGGTAGCTGGGGCCGTTCATGATGACCTGGTGACTCGTGTTGATGAGCCGGTCGAGGAGGGACTCGGCAACGACGGGGTTAGGGAGGAGGGGATACGAGTCGCTGGGCGCCCGGTTGCTGGTGATGATCAGGGACCGGCCCTGCCGCTCGCTGCCCAGTTCGTAGAGGTCGTCGGCGTGGGCCGCGGAGAGCTGGCGCATGGCGAAGTCGTCGAGGATGAGCACGTCGGGCCGTACCAGTTCGCGGATCCGTTTCTCCCAGGTGCGGTCCGCGTGGCCGCCGGCGAGTTCGGCGAGGATCCGGCTGGTCTTGGCGAAGCGGACGTGGGCGCCCTGTCGGACAGCGAGGTGGCCCAGCGCCTGGGCGATATGCGTCTTGCCCACCCCGACCGGGCCGAACAGAATGACGGACTCGCCTGCGTGCAGCCAGCGCAGGGCATCCCGGACTCCGCGCTACCCATGGCCAACACAGAGGAACCGCCACAGAGAGTCACATGACGCTCAAACCGCCCCACATACTGAAAATGTCGTGTCTCGTTGATCTCCGGGCAGTCTCAGAGATCTCCGGGCATCGGCCCCTACATCCGGCACAAGTCCGGACACTCGGGTACCGGCTTACTCATCCCATGCCTTTCCCGGGTCTGGCGGTGGCGGCTGGTCCGCCGGACGATGACTGGATGGGCAAGCGGGAGACACCGGAGGAAGCGGTCCGCCGACTCGGGCGGGAGGTTTTCGGGTTCCTGGCGGAGGCGGGATTTACCGGACCTAACGACGTCGATGGTGGCTTCGACTATGCCGGTCACGACCTGCGGATCACCATCTACCACTACTTCTGGAAGAACGAAGCTGAAGTGGTCGCAGACGTCGGCATCCTGGGGGACTCTGGCCCCAAGATCCACGCAAGCATTGCTCAGCTCTACGCCGAGTGCAGCCTCGGGGCCATCAATCATCTGCCAGGCAGTGCCAGCAGCACCAGGCTGGCTGAACTTCGCGTCCGAGCCTTCGCCGCCGCCCTGAGAGCCTTGCTGCCATGCCTCCTCACCCCCAATCGCACCGCGCTCGTCCGCCGGGCATCTGCCCGCCCATGACGCTCGAAGCCCGGGTGCTGGCCAACGTTGGTGTTCTAGGGTCCGTCTTCAAAGATCTTTCGAGTGGTGGATCATGGTGGGGTGATACGCCGTCATGAACTCACTGACCAGGAGTGGGAGTTACTCGCTCCTCACATACCGCGGGCGGCGACGGGCCGGCCGCGGGTGTCGGACCGGCAGATCATCAACGGGATGGTCTACAAGATCCGGACCGGGATCTCCTGGCGTGACCTGCCCGAACGCTACGGCTCATGGCAGACGGTCTACACCCGCTTCCGCCGCTACGCCCTCGACGGCATCTTCACCCGGGCACTCCAGCAGATCCAGGCCCGGGCGGATGCGGCCGGCGACATCGACTGGCTCGTCCAGATCGACTCCACCATCGTCCGTGCCCATCAGCACGCCGCGGCCACGGGCCGAAAAAGGGGATCCACCGGCCGGACGAACCGGATGATCATGCCCTCGGCCGATCCCGAGGCGGACTGACAACCAAGATCCACCTCGCCTGCGACGGCCGGGGACGGCCGCTGGCCGTCATGCTCACGGCTGGCCAGCGTCACGACGGCGTCTGCGCACGCCCGCTTCTCGAGCGGATCCGAGGGAGCTTGCAGCGGCGGTCACCCTCGCGGGTGATGATGAGCATGGTGACTCCGTAACTTGTTAAGCGGCCCAGGGGGCCGGATGTGGCTGAGTAGGGCCTGCCTGCAGTGGCTGGCGAGGAGTGGCCGTCCGGCTCTCCGGGGCACCCTGACTGCTGATTGAGATGTGCGCGCCTTGTGCGGTCGCTGATTACGGAGCGGACAGCGGGGTGTTCCTCGGGCCAACGGCACTGTATGTGGAACGAGGAGCGTGCGAGTGAGTAAGCGACGTGGCCAAGCCTGGTGTGGGATCGACGCGGGCAAGGGCCATCACTGGGCGGCGGTGGTCGACGAAAGTGGCGCGACTCTGTGGTCGAAGAAGATCGACAACGATGAAACAGCAATCCTCACGGCACTTGGCGAGATCCTGGACCTGGCGGATGAAGTCCGCTGGGCAGTGGATATCTCTGGCATGGCTTCTGCCTTGCTGCTGGCCTTGCTCGCCGCGCACGGTCAACAAGCCGTTTACGTGCCGGGCCGCACCGTCAACCGCATGGCTGGCGCCTACCGAGGCGAAGCCAAGACCGACGCCCGCGATGCCTACGTAATCGCTGACACAACTCGCCACCGCCAGGACTTCGCAATCATCGGGGTACCTGCTCAACTGGGGGCCGACCTTGCCCTGCTGACCGCGCACCGGTCGGATCTGGTTGCCGACCGGGTACGGATGATCAACCGGTTGCGTGATGTGCTCAGCGGCATCTTCCCCGCACTTGAACGGGCTTTCGACTACTCGGACCGCAAGGGTGCTCTCATCTTGCTGACCGGGTACCAGATTCCCGCCGTCATTCGCCGCCGCGGCCGGGCAAGGCTGACGGCCTGGCTCGCCAAACGCGGCGTCCGTGGAGCCGACACGGTCGCTGCCACCGCTCTGGAGGCTGCTCAGGCTCAGTACACCTCGCTGCCCGGCGAGGATGTCGCTGCGCAGATCGTCGTTGATCTGGCCGTCCAGATCCTGGCGCTGGACGACCGGCTCAAGCACGTCGACCGGCAGATCCGGGAGACATTCCGTACCCACCCGCAGGCGGAGATCATCGAATCATTGCCCGGCATGGGGCCGGTACTCGGCGCCGAGTTCGTCGTAGCCGCCGGTGACCTGTCGGCTTACACGGACGCAGGCCACCTGGCCTCCGCAGCAGGGCTGGTGCCCGTGCCGAGGGACTCAGGCCGTCGCACCGGCAACCTGCACCGTCCCAAGCGCTACAGCCGGCGCCTGCGCAGGGTGTTCTACCTGTCCGCGCAGACCAGCATTATCCGCGAAGGCCCGAATAGGGATTTCTACCTCAAGAAGCGCGGCGAGGGCTGTAAGCACGTCCAGGCAGTCATCGCACTCGCCCGCCGACGCGCCAGCGTCCTGTGGGCGCTCCTTCGTGACAACCGGGCGTTCACCCCTGTTCCACCGGCCGTGTGATGAGGATCTTTGAATTCAGATATCGTCATCAGCAGGTGTATGCCGGATAGACCCACCCCTTGTTCAGTGCCGTCCTGGAGTCATCAGCCGACCGGTTCAAGCGCCCGCGCAGCCGCGGTGACTTCGGGCTGCGGGCCCCTGTGGACAGGCACGGTCCGCCCAAGCAAACCAGTTACATGCACAGTTGCCCCCGAACAGCCGGGGCCCGCTCGGGGCACGATTCGTGGGGTTGCGATAGAGCCGCCGACAGCGACTGCGGCGAGGGTACGACCGCGCATCTTGAGAGCGGTCAGGTGAGCAATTCGAAGAGGTAGACGCTCTGCTCACCCCCCACTGCAAGCTCGTGAGCGGTTGGGCTCCAGGCACACGAGTACAGGGCCCATTCCGTTCGGACAACCGCAACGGTGCGCTGAGCCGCGACGTCCCAGATCCGTAGGGTCTTGTCGTAGCTGGCGGTGGCGAGCCAACTGCCGTCTGGGGAGATCGCCACCGAGGTCACCCCGCCGGTGTGGCCGGTGAGGGTAGCGGTGCAGTTGCCGGTGGCGCGGTCCCAGATCCGTACGGTCTTGTCGTAGCTGGCGGTGGCGAGCCAACTGCCGTCTGGGGAGATCGCCACCGAGGTCACCCCGCCGGTGTGGCCGGTGAGGGTAGCGGTGCAGCTGCCGGTGCCGCGGTCCCAGATCCGGATCGTCTCATCATGGCTTGTGGTGGCGATCCAGGTACCTTCCGGGGAGATCGTTACAAATTGCACCGCGGCGGTGTGGCCGGTGAGGGTAGCGGTGCAGTTGCCGGTGGCGCGGTCCCAGATCCGTACAGTCTTGTCGTAGCCGGCGGTGGCGAGCCAACTGCCGTCCGGAGAAATTGCCACGGCTCGCACGGCGTTGGTGGAGGTAGTGAAGGTGGCTGTGCAGACGCCAGTGGCACGGTCCCAGATTGCCACAGTACGGCCATTCTGGGCGGTGGCGAGCCAGGTACCGTCGGGGGAGATCGCCACCCCATACACCGTGTTGATGTGGCCGGTGAGGACTGCGGTGCAGTTACCGGTGGCGCGGTCCCAGATCCGTACGGTCTTGTCGTAGCCGGCGGTGGCGAGCCAACCACCATTGGGGGAGATCGCCACCGACACCACCGTGTCCGTGCTATCAGGCAAAGAAGGATAGTGGTTGACGAACTCCAGATCCCAGAGCCGCACGGTTTTATCGTCGCTGGTGGTGGCGAGCCAGGTACCGTCTGGGGAGATCGCCACCGAGGTCACCCCGCCGGTGTGGCCGGTGAGGGTAGCGGTGCAGCTGCCGGTGCCGGGGTCCCAGATGCGGATCGTCTCATCACGGCTGGTGGTGGCGAGCCAGGTGCCGTCCGGAGAGATCGCCACGGAGGTCACCCAATGTGTGTGGCCGGTGAGGGTAGCGACGCAGCTGCCGGTGCCGCGATTCCAGAGTCGCACGGTTTTATCGTTACTGGTGGTGGCGAGCCAACTGCCGTCTGGGGAGATTGCGACCGAGGTCACCCCGCCGGTGTGGCCGGTGAGTTTGCTGGTGCACCGGCCGGTGGCACGGTCCCAGAGCCGCACGGTTTTGTCCCAGCTGGTGGTGGCGAGCCAACTGCCGTCTGGGGAGATCGCCACCGAGGTCACCGCGCCGGAGTGGCCGGTGAGTTTGGCGGTGCACCGGCCGGTCGCACGGTCCCAGATGCGGAGCCCGCGGGAGTCTTGGGTCGTGGCGAGCCACGTACCGTCCGGGGAGACCGCCACCGAATCTGTGCTCCTGGCGTGCTGTGTAAGTGCCGGGTTGCGCCGTGTGAGGGTGGCTGTGCAGGCCCCGGTGGCGCGGTCCCAGATCCGTACGGTGACGTCGTCGCTGGTAGTGGCGAGCCAGGTGCCGTCGGGGGAAATTGCCACTGACCGAACGGAACGGGTGTGGCCGGTGAGGATGCGGTGCTGTGCCGGGTGGGCGGCGTCGGGTCGCGGCCAGCGGCTGGCGAGGCAGGGACGCAGGGCAGGATCGTTCCGGCGGGCGGTTATCTGAGAGTGCCAGTGAGGGTCGGTGTCCAGGCGGCAGTGCAGCACGTTGGTCAGAGCCTGTGGCGGATCCGTGGGCGTCAGGAGGTGGGCCGCCCGCGCAAGACTGTGCGCGAGTAGGCGGGTGCGCGGGCTGCCAACGCGGACAAGGTCGTTCCAAGGGGCACTGGGGCCTCGCTTGGCCAGCCGCGCTTCAACCCACCGTATGTCGGTTGCCACTGCCTCGGCGGAGGCCCTGTGGCCGGCGGCAAGGAGGTGCTCGATGAGGTGATCCGTCAGGTAGC
This sequence comes from Streptomyces arenae, assembly GCF_022343545.1. Taxonomy (NCBI): domain Bacteria; kingdom Bacillati; phylum Actinomycetota; class Actinomycetes; order Kitasatosporales; family Streptomycetaceae; genus Streptomyces; species Streptomyces arenae. Next base: position 49,206 of record NZ_JAKQYH010000020.1, on the reverse strand, counting down.
CGTCCTGGAGGTGCCACCAGGCACGCCCGGGGGCCGATGCTGTTGGGCTGAGCGGTTCTGCCGGTGGCAGGCCGACGGCGATGGCGTCGACCAGAAGCGCGTTGACACGGGCCAGGCCGGCCTCGCCGAGCCGGGCACGTAGGTAGTCGCGGACAACGTCGTGTAGGGAGATCCTTCCACCGTCCTGGGGGGTAAGACTGAGCACGGACAGACGTTCCAAACCCCGGCACAAGGCGCGGGATTGGTTCTCGTTCAAGCCGCCGGTGGCCTGCCACAGCTTGACGACCATCGATACGGGGATCGACTCGTCTTCCGCGAAAACGCCGAGTTCGGCAAAGTGGTCTTCACCGCCGGGCGGCAGCAGTTCGGTTGCGGCCCGGACCGAGGCGTCCACGGCCTGGTTGCGCAGGTGCGGGTCGTCCAGACTCCATGCAGCCGACGGAGCGTCAACGGCTGCCGGGCCGTACGTGCGCAGCCGGCCGAGGAGTTGCTCCGCTGCGTCAGAAGGACCGACGCCGGCGGCGACCTGTTCGCCGATCAGACGGTTGGTCAGGCGCAGCAGCAGGGCCCACCGGCCGGTCGCTCTCAGCAGGTTCTCCACCAGCGGTCCGGGCAGCGGTGGCAGACCCCATGTCAGGACGATCCTGGCCTGGGCCGACGACATCTCGTCCACGCGAATCCGGCGCGCTTGCGGCGGCAGCAGGTCGGGGTTGCGGGTGGTGACCAGGCGCACGCATCGGCGTCCACCTCGCAGGAAGGGCCGGAGTTGCTCCATATCCCACACGTCGTCCAGGACGAGCAGGGTCGGGGGACGCTGCTCCAGGAGCCGGCCCAAATGGGCGCCAGCGAGGCCAGGATCGTCGAACTGGGTGGTGTCGCCAGTGACGAACCGAGTGACTTCACCCACTTTGGTGGCCACCGCGGCACGACCACGGACGTCTCGGCCGATGGTAACGAAGTAGATACGCCCTCTGAAGCGCCGCTGTACCCGCCGTTCGGCACACACGGCCGTGGCCAACGTGGTCTTTCCGAACCCACCAGCGCCCCAGAAGGAAGTGGTGACGGCCACGGCCCGCCCGCCGCGAAGCACGGCTGCCACCGCGGTGCGCGTTTGGGCTCGGTCCACGAACCACTCCGGAACCTCCGGTGGAGGAGGGGGCGGCGGATCTTCTCCGGTCCCAGGTTGTCCTTCCTGCAGCCACGCGGCCAGGGCAGCAGCTGCGATCGACACAGCGCCCAGACCCGCTACCCACGGCCAGGGATGCGTTCGAAGCGAGTCCACCAGACCCGGCCATCGCTCATCGGACGTGGCCGCGTTTCCCGCCAGCGCCAGCAGCACTGCCAGCACGGCACCCACACAGGCCAGTAGCATCAGTCCAACGCGACGAACCCGCACCACGCCCCCGAATTCGGCCTCCGGGCGTGAACCATACCGACGTGCCAGCACGCTGTCAGCCGAACCGCACATGGCTACCCGGTAGCGACGCCAACAGCCGAAGGACCGAAGCTATGGAATACCGCCCCCTCTAGTGTCCTGAGTCGTTAGTTCGCTTGCGGTTGTAGAGTGGGGCGGTGCCTGGTCCGAAGCCGTTGCCGCTGGAGTTGTCCGGGCACGAACACCGGGTGCTGCGGGGCTGGTTGCGCAAGCAGACCGCTTCCCAGGCGCTGGTGCTGCGGTCGAGGATCGTGCTGGCGTGCGCGGAGGGCCTGTCGAACGCGCGGGTCGCGGATGATCTGGGCGTCTCGCGGGAGACGGTGCGTAAGTGGCGGTCCCGGTTTGTGGCGGACCGGCTGGAGGGCCTGGTGGATCGGCCACGTTCGGGGGCGCCACGGAAGATCACGGACGAGCAGGTCGAGGCCCTGGTCGCCAGGACGCTCGGCCAGACGCCGCCGACGGGTGATTCGCACTGGTCGACGCGTTCGATGGCCGAGGCGGCGGGCATGTCGCAGTCGGCTGTCTCCCGGATCTGGCGGGCGTTCGCCCTCAAGCCGCACATCGTGGAGACCTGGAAGCTGTCGACCGACCCGCAGTTCGTGACCAAGGTCCGGGACGTGGTGGGCATCTACTTGTCGCCGCCGGAGAACGCCCTGGTCCTGGCGGTGGACGAGAAGTCACAGATACAGGCGCTGGACCGGACCCAGCCCGTGCTCCCGATGGCGCCGGCCACACCGGCGAAGATGACCCATGACTACGTCCGGCACGGCACGACCAGCCTGTTCGCCGCCCTGGACATCGCCTCCGGCTCGGTCATCGCCCAGCACTACCGCCGCCACCGCCACCAGGAGTTCCTCCGCTTCCTGAAGGTCATCGACGCCGCCGTCCCCCAGCACCTCGAACTCCACCTGGTCCTGGACAACTACGCCACCCACAAGACCGAGCCGGTCAAGAAGTGGCTTCTCCGGCATCCCCGCTTCCACCTGTACTTCACCCCCACCTCGGCGTCCTGGCTCAACCTCGTCGAGCGCTGGTTCGCCGAGCTGACCTCCCGCAAACTCCGCCGCTCGACCCACCGCAGCGTCGTCGAACTGGAACGGGACATCCGAGGCTGGATCAACGAGTGGAACAAGAATCCCAGGCCGTTCGTCTGGACGAAGACTGCCGACGACATCCTCGACACTCTCGCCGCATACTGCACACGAATTAACAACCCAGGACAATAAATCCTAGACAAGGGTGTACCTGTTGAACGATGTTCCAGATCTTGGGCCCATGCCCCAGCGGGTCACCATCAGTGCCGAACAGGCAGGGCGGCTCGTGGCCGAACAGTTCCCACAATGGGCCGCACTACCTGTGACGGCTGTGGAGAAGGGCGGCTGGGACAACCGGACCTTCCACTTGGGCGACACCATGTTGCTCCGCCTGCCCAGCGCGAAGGAGTACGCCTTGGCCGTGGACAAGGAGCACCGGTGGCTACCCAAGCTGGCACCCGCTCTCCCGCTGCCAATCCCGGTGCCGCTGGCGAAGGGGAGCCCTGGTGCGACCTACCCGTTCGCGTGGTCGGTCTACGGGTGGATCGACGGCACGCCCGCGACGTTCGAGTCCGTTGTCGATCCGATCCGCTTCGCCGAGGAACTGGCCAACTTCGTCGCCGCGTTGCAAAGCATCGATGCCTCGGAGGGGCCACAGCCTGGCAAGCACAACTGGTTTCGTGGAGCAACGCTGCGGACCTACGAGGCGCAGGCGCTCGGTGCGCTGGACACGTTGCACGGCCGCATCGACGTCGCGCTGGCACGCGAGTTGTGGGCTCAGTCGCTCGAGGCGCAGTGGGACGGGATCGACATCTGGTTCCACGGCGACCTTGCCCAGGGAAACCTGCTCCTTGAGGACGGACAGCTCACCGCCGTCATTGACTTCGGTACGTGTGGCGTGGGGGACCCCGCTTGCGACCTCGCGATCGCGTGGACCTTGCTCTCGGCCGACGGCCGCGGCTTGTTCCGGAAGCGGCTCGGCGTCGACGATGCGACGTGGGCGCGCGGACGCGGCTGGGCGCTGTGGAAGACGCTCGTCTCGTGCGCCAACAGCCTGGGCGAGGACGGCGCTGACGCCCGTAACGCGCGACGCGTGCTCTCAGAGATCCTCGCTGATCGAGGCTGAGGGGTCATAGGGGAGCGCGGACCCGCCGGGGCCACCGCCTGAGAGGCAGTCTGCCTACGCAACCGGCCCCGCAGCAGGCGGTGTTCGTGATCCGACAACTCTAGCGGCAACGGCTTCGGACCAGGCGCTGCCCCACTCTGCAACCGCAAGCGAACTAACGACTCAGGACACTAGGGCGTGTTTTGAAATTGCTGGTCACGGCCATTCGTTGATGGCTGCGCCCGCATCTGGTTGGCGGGTGGGAGGGTGTCGGGGTTGTCGTTGGCGAGGCGGGCTGCGGTTGCGGGTACGGCGGCCGCCATCGCCTCCGCCTCACCGACCCGGCTGTGGAAGGACAGCACCCGCCTCAACCGCTCCTCAACCGCCGCGCGCATGAGGCCGGTCTGTACGGCGGCGAGGCGGGCTCCGCGTACCGCCTCGGCGCCGGTCGCCTCGGTGGTGAGCGCGGTGTTCAGGTCGGGCTCGTGGATGTCCAGGCACAGCACCTGGTACGGCGCCACGAGCCCCATGCGGATCGCCTCGCTGAGCTTGAGCTTGTACGCGACCGGCCCGAACCCCGGTGAGTCGTCGTCCATGGACGCCACCAGCCGCGGCCGGTTCCCGTCCCCGTCGGTCTCCCAGATCCGCGCGGTGGCGGTCATGTACAGCCGCCGCACGGCCGGTACCTGGGTCTGGTCGTGCACGGCCGCCCACGGCTTGAGCCCATCCCCACTGACCCGGTGCGCCTCGTCCACCACCATCAGGTCCCACACCCTGAGCCCGGCGGCGTGCGCGCTGGAGGGTGCCCATGCCGACCGACGCGTAGGTCGCGAACACGGTGACCGTCTCGGGGCCGGCGGTCCACGCGATGCCGGCAGGCCCAGCAGGACGCACCGAAGCCCATGAAGGGCTTCGCCGGCTTCCCACGCCAGGACCTTGACGCAGTGACTGCCGGCCTGACCCTGCCCTGGAGCCCCGGGGTCGTCGAAGGAGACGTGAACCGGGTGAAGACACTGAAGCGGGCTATGTATGGCCGAGCCTCGTTCGCCCTCTCCGGACCCGGATTCTCACCCAACCATGAGGGCTGCGACCCACCTTCGCCTCATGCGACGAGCCTGGTGGCAAAGGCTGCTATCAGGGTGTCCGCTCTCAGCAGCAGCTCAGGGTTGGAAGTTCCCGCCACGCGGACAGAAACCTCATCGCCACCCGCAGCCTTGGCAAGGTGCACTTCGAGGTGATGGTCCGATCCGACGAGTGGATAGCTGTACCAACGATCTGTGTGCTCATCATCGGTGGCCTCAAGACCGAGTTCGATCACCTGCCAGTCGGTGCCATCGAAGTCATAGTTGGCGTAGCGCGCCAAGAGAGCCAAGAAGGGCTGGACGTTCTCGCTCCAGATCCAGCCCTCTATCCCGCGTTCCCGGTCGCTCTCTACCATCCGGCCAGGGTGCCACATGCATCCGGCCAGGGTGCCACATGCGCACGTTCGCTCCCTGCCATATGTCCGTTCACGGAACTGCGGACAGAGGCGCGTAAATCCCCTCGGCCGGTCTTCGCCTCAGTTCGTCCGCTGGTAAACCGAGGGGAGAGGGTGGGGAGCGAAGAGCGCGTCCTGCCGGTGGTGGTGCGGAAAAGCCGTTGTCCTGGGACCCGTTGGGGCTGATAGACAGGGGTATGGACGACAAGGTCATGTCCCCGGTCGAGCGGATGCTCGCGGAACGCGCCTGCGAACGCGTCATTGTGGACTTCATCCACCGCCTTGATCTCGGCGAGCCAGGTTCGGTGGCTGAGCTGTTCACGCCCGATGGCGTCTGGCACTGGCCTTTCGGGGAGCGGCGCGTCGAGGGGCGCGGGGCCCTGCGCTCCTACTTCGCCTCTCGTCCGGCTGACAGGCTGTCGCGCCGTCTGATGACGAACATCCTGGTCACGGTGGAGTCCGAGGCGACAGCGCGCGCGGTCTCTTATCTGACGACATACCGGGTCGACGGCTACTCAGGTGGCATGATCGAGCCCAGGCTCCCTGCGAACGTCGGCCACTACGAGGACGTCTTCCGGAAGATCGACGGCGTCTGGTTCCTCGCCGGCCGCACTGTCTTCCTTCCCTTCGGCGGCGGAACGGAACGGCTCCCCGTCGCGGATGCATCATCCGCCTGAAAACAGCGCCTTGCGGCCCGGTGACCGTCCCCGATCACCGCCCGGCGCGGCCTGCTGGCCCGCCTGCACTACCTGACCCGTAGCGACCGTGCCCGCACCGCTGCGCGGGAGGCCGGCTTTACCGCGAGCCCCCGCACGATCCGGGCCTGGCTCGCGCGCGAGGGGGAGCGGGTGCCCGTTCCCCCTCGCGCGTGAACCTCGCCGCGATCGAGCAGGCCTACCGCGCGGTGCGGCGCGAGAACGTCGCCCGCTACCTGCTCGCCCGCCTCGACCGGGACGGGCGCGGGACCCGGGTGGAGTTCCACCCGCTCCACCAGTCACAGGTCACCCGGCCCCATCAGCGCGTGGCGGAGTACCGGACGCTGAACGTGCGGCACTGGGACCGGATCGTCGCGGCCTGGGCGGCCGGTGAGGACGATGACGCCCTCGACACCGCGTGGGTGGACGACGCTGTGGCCGACTTCGGCTCCCAGCAGGGCCAGTACGGGTTCGTCACCACCATCGGCTTCGCCGCCTGACACAACCAGGCGAATCACCCGGGTCAGGGCCGTCACCGCGGTTTTGCCCCGGCCGGAACCGCTGCCCCGAGCACGGGCCGACTACGCGGCAGTGATCTGCGCAAGGGCGTCCTGGAGTCGGCGGATGGCCGCCTCGGCCGCCTCGGCCTCCTTGCGCACTCGTCGCGCACTCGTCCTGGCGCTGCGCACACCGGTCAGTCCGCGGTGCCGCTGGGCAGTGTGACGGTGAAGCAGGCGCCGCCCTCCGGGCCCTGGCCGCTCGCGGTGATGGTGCCGCCGAGCCGGGTGGTGAGGCGGTGGGCGATGGCCAGGCCGAGGCCGCTGCCGACGGGGCGGATGTCGCGGTAGCGGTCGCGCAGTGCGCCGCGTTCGAACGCGATGGCGGCGTCGTCGTCGGACAGGCCAGGGCCGCCGTCGCGGACCTGGATGACGGCGTGGCCGTCTTCGGCGCGCAGCGCCAGGACGAGGGGGCTGCCCTGCGGGGTGACGCGCAGGGCGTTCTCCAGCAGTCCGTCGGCGATCTGCCGTACGCGGGAGCCGTCCGTGTCGGCGAGGACCGGGGTCGTCGGGTGTTCGAGGCGGAAGTCGACGTGGTGGCGTGCGCACAGCCGGGACCAGGTCTTGGCGGCCTCCTCGACCAGGGCGGCCAGGTCGGTGCGCCGGATGTCGAGGTGGAAGTCGTCGGCTTCCAGGCGGGCGAGGCGCAGCAGGTCGCTGACGAAACCGTCGAGCCGCCGGGTCTCGGTGAGGAGGGTGCGCCCGACGGCCGGGAGTTCCTCGGCGGGCACGACACCGTCGTCCAGGGCCTCCGCGTAGCCCTTCACGACGGTCAGGGGGGTACGGATCTCGTGGGAGACGGACAGCAGGAACTCCCGCTGCCGGTTCTCGCTGCGCGTCAGCGCCTGGTCGAGGACGGTCAGCGAGCTGCCCAGTTCGACCGCTTCCGCCGGGCCGCTCACGGGGCCGTGCAACCCGCGCTCGCCCGCGGCCAGCCGGTGGGCTACGGCAGCGGCCGAGGTCAGCGGCCGGGCGATGCGGCGGGCCAGCAGCGCCCCGGCCAGCGCGGCGCCCAGCAGCCCGGTGGCCATCGGCAGCAGCAGGCTGTTCTGCATGCGGCCAGCGGCCCGCCGTACGTCGGTCATCGGCTGGGCGAGCACGACGGCGCCTCCGCCGGGGGATGGATGTGCCTCGACCATGAAGCGCCGGCCGGCGAGGGTGGCGGTGGTGGACACGGAGCGGCCGGACAGCAGCCGGTCGTGGTCGGTGTCGGTGAGCGCCGGTGCGGCGGGTCCGGCGACTCTGCCGTCCGCGGCGACGACGGCGAGCCGCACGCCGTTGGATCCGGCCAGCCGCTGCTCGTCCGCGCGGAGGAGCGAGCCGGGCGCCGGGACGCGGCTGAGGACCGTGGCCTGGCGGGCGAGCTGGTCGCGTTCCTGTGCCTCGGCACTCGAATGGGCCGTCTCCCCGGCCGTGATCCCGGTCAGGACGACCGCGAGCGCCGCCACCAGTGTCGCCAGCAGGACGATGGCACTGGTGAGCGTGTTGCGCACCGGCCACCGGTGCCCGAGCCGGAGCCGGAGCCGGAGCCGGAGCCGGTGCAGGAGCCGATGGGGGAGCCGCTGTTCCGGCGGCGACCCGGTGGGGTGCCTTGCCGTCTTGCGCATGCCGCCTTCCTCACGCCGGGCCGGCGCTGTAGCCGACCCCGCGAACGGTGCGGATGCGGCCCGCGTCACCGAGCTTGCCGCGCAGCTGGGAGACGTAGACGTCGACGACCCGGCCGTCGCGGTAGTCGGCGTACCCCCAGACGTGGGACAGCAGCTGCGCGCGGGTGAAGACCTGGCCGGGCCGGCGCATCAGAAAGGCGAGGAGGTTGAACTCGGTCGTGGTCAGGCCGACCGGCCGGCCCTCGCGGTAGACGGTCCGGCGGGCCGGGTCGAGGGTGAGGGTGCCCAGGGTCAGCACCGGCTCGCCCGGCGGCCCGGCGGCCCGGCGCAGCACCGTCCTGATCCGGGCGACGAGCTCGCGCGGCGAGAACGGCTTGGTCAGATAGTCGTCCGCGCCGAGCTCCAGGCCGATGATCCGGTCCGCTTCCTCGTCCCGTGCGGTGACCATCACCACCGGCGTCCAGTCGCCGCCGTCCCGCAGCAGGCGGCAGAACTCGATGCCGTCGAGGCCGGGGAGGGTGAGGTCGAGCACGATGGCCACCGGACGGAGCCTCCGGGCCGCCGCCAGGCCGGCGCGGCCGTCGCTCTCCACGTGCACGCCGAAACCGTCCCTGGTCAGGTAGAGCCGCTGCAGGTCGGCGATGTGCGCCTCGTCCTCCACGACCAGAACGAGGCCCTTGTCCTCGGGCATGTGCACCGAGCGTAGCGGCCGTGGCCCCCGCGCCCCGTCCTGGCGAGGGCCGGTCGGCCGATCCTTACGTTCCCCGAACGATCCTCGAACGCCCGCCTCGTACGGCCCGTCCATGCTCGGTGGTGGCCGGGAAGCGCCCGGCCGCCACCGTCTGCCGGGGGCGGGAGAACCGGCCGCAGCGGTCTCCCGCGGCCCGGCGGAATGCGGCCGCGGCCCGCGGGGAATGCGGCTGCGCCCCGGTGGAATGCCGCGCTCCCGCTCGGCGGGCCTGGTCCGGCAGGCAGGGCCCGTCACGATGTCGACCATGTGAAAGAGGAACGCCATGGCCAAGTTCAAGCTGGGCAGGACACTTGTCGGAGCGGCCGCGCTGGGACTCGCTCTCACCGCCTGCTCCACCGACAGTGGGACCACGGCGTCCGGCGAGGCCGGTGCCCGGTCGAGCAGCTGCCCCACGCCCCCGGCTCCGGGCCCGCAGGGCGCCCCGGGCGCAGGCGCCGCAGCCCCCTCGGGCACACCCTCCGGGGTCCCCTCCGGCGCGCCCGGCGGTGCGGGCGCCGGCAACCAGCTTCCGATCGCCTCGACCGTGGCCAAACCCGACACCGCCAACAGCAAGGTGATCTCGGCGACGGGGCCCCAGATCGAGTGCGGCGGGAGGGAGGTGGAGACGCACGACGACATCGTGTACTCCACGCCGAGCACGAACGGAACGAAGACCGAGCTGAAGCTGGACCTCACCGTCCCGAAGACCGACGGCGCGAAGCCCCTGGTCGTCTACATCCCCGGCGGCGGCTTCCTGACGGCCCAGAAGGAGCAGGGCCTGAACCGGCGGACCTACATCGCCGAACGGGGCTACGTCGTCGCCAGCGTCCACTACCGCACCACCACGGACGGGGCCACCTACGTCGCCGGCCTCGCTGATGTGAAGTCCGCGGTCCGCTACCTGCGCGCTCATGCCGGCGAGTACGGGATCGATCCGGGTCGGGTCGCTGTGTGGGGCGACTCCGCCGGCGGTTACCTCGCCGCCATGGCGGGCACCACCGGCGGGGTCAGGAAGTTCGACGTCGGTGACAACCTCGACCAGAGCAGCAAGGTCCAGGCCGTCATCGACGACTTCGGGCCGGCCAACCTCTCCAGGATCGGCGCCGACTTCGACGACAAGACCGAGCAGGCGAACCTCGCCGCCGGCAACATGACGGCCAAGTGGGTCTACGGCCCGGACACGAACAAGTCCGTCGCCGCGTACACGGACCAGGTCAAGGCCGCCGACCCGGCCACGTACGCGGACGCGGACGACCCGGCCTTCCTCCTCTACCACGGCGACCAGGACCGCCTGGTCTCGCCCAGCCAGACCCTCGCGCTGCACAACGCGCTCCTGGCCAAGGGCGTGGACAGCACCCGCTACCTCATCACGGGCGCCGGCCACGGCGACGGGGGCGTCGGGATGCCCGCCTCGATGACCGCGCCCTGGACCACCCGGAAGGTCGTCGACCAGCTGGTCGGCTTCCTCGACGATCACCTGGGCTCCTGACCCGGCGCACAGGGACGAGCTCAGCCGTCCGCGCCCAGCAGGGCATGTGTGTCGGCCGTCTGGTGCCGCCACAGCCGGCGTGAGATCTCCTCCGGGTACGCCGTGACCGCGGGCTCCGTGCCCACGACCTGGGTCAGGCGGCCGGGGTCGTAGGCGGGCCGGCCGGTCACCACCGGCTCGCGCGCGAATGCCGCGCCGGAGCCCCTGCGTGTCCGGCTGCACGGCACGCCCCGTCCGGGTTGCACCGGCGCGCGGGAGGCGTTCGCGTACCTGGGCGTGATCCGGCCCGCAGCCGAGCGGGCGGCCGGGATCGGATCGAGCGGGAGGCCCTGGCGAGGGCGGCCCGGTGGGCGGGTCGGAATTCTGACCTCCCACCGGGCCTGACCTACAAGAACGCGACCTCCCGTTCAGTCCTGCCGTTCAGTCCTTCCGCTCATGCCTCCCGCTCATCCGGTGGGGGTTGCCTGCGTCCTTCCGTGTCCGTGGGTGACGCGCGGGGTCCGGGCACGGACGCAGGGACGCAACCGCCGACGTCGTGGGGGCCAGGAGCAGCCGGCACCCGCGGCAGGCCGGGCGGCGAAGGCCCCGACTTCGGGTAGCAGCAGGCGCGAGGTCACGCCCCGGTGAGCGGCTGCTGTGCCGCATCGGGAAGCACCACCCGGAGATCTCGGCAGGCCTGCCATGGGCGCGGCGCTCGCCGGCCAGACCTGTCTCGTGGACGGCCTGCTGCTGGCCGGGATTACCAGCGAGGAAATCCGCTCCGTCCTGGCCGACCGCCCGTACCCGGCGCCCGCCGACCGGACGCACCCCATGGCCTCGCTGGCCGCCGGGCGCCTGAACAAGATCGTGCCCCGCCGCTCGGCTACAGCAGCCGCCTCCCGGCGCAGACCTCCACCGACCCGGACCCGGCCGACCCCGCGCCCGCCGCTGCACCGCTCCTGCCAGGGAGAGATCGGCCGGGCCTACTGCGACCGCCTGGCCCTGCCCCGCACCGACCTGTGCGCCCGCTGCACCCGCTGCACCCGCGCGGCCGCCGCCAACGAACCCGAGGGGGACCCCACGCGGAAATAGAGCGCATGCCGGGCAGCGGCTGGCCGACCACGACGACGAACCGGATGTCGGCGTCGAAGACGACCTGGTGGTGGGTCGAGTAACGGTAGTTCTTCGACTGCTCGGCCACTGCGTGGTCGCGGGTGGGCACCAGGGTGCCGTCCACGATGAGCACGGTGTCTCTCCCGAACCGCTTGCGCGGTCGGAGCGCGAGCCTGGGACCGAGATGACCGGTGATCCGGTCGGCAGCCAACTTGGAGACGCCGAAGAGCGGAGCGAGCTGGCGCAGCGTCAAATCCGTACGCCAATACGCCGCGACCAGCAGCACCCGGTCCTGCAAGGGCAGGCTCCACGGCCGGCCCCGGCGTCCCGCGCTTGGAATTCCGCGGCGCACGACAGCCGGCAGCTTGCCGAAGGAGCGCGGGCTAGCCCGGTGAACGGAGCTGCCCAGGACGGTTCCGACGCCGTGATCACACCAGCCACTCCAAGATCATCTCATCGTAACCATCGTGGCTGTCCGTGCATCGAGCCAGACTTGGTGGATGGAGATGAATGCCCCGTGGCCACTGGCAGTTGCATGGGAGTGGATGGAGGAGACCGCGCGGTACGCCGACGCCAGGGTGCGAGGCACCGACTCGTGGGTTCCCCCTGTCGCAGAGGAGCTGGTCCTGGCCGCCAGGGCGAGCGCGTTGAGCCAGTGGTATCCGTTCACCAGCCACAACTACCTTCGGTTCGTGGACGGACCCGCGTTCTGGATGCCTGGCGCACAAGACAACGGGAACGAGCTGGCGGGGTCCATCTCCTTCGATACCGGCGGGCTGGAAAGCCGTCCCGTCTTCCGGGTCTGGAGCGGCCTCCTTCTCAGGAAGCCCGACCCCGTACTCGCACTCGCCACTCCGAATGCTGTCGAGGCCGTAGACACACTGGTAGGGCTACTGCCAGCTCACGATGCGGAGAGCCCCCCGTAGCAGCGTCGTCTCGCGCAGCAATATCGGGACGGCCTTTAGTCATCTCCGTCGACAGGCCCCTCTACCGGAAAATCCTACCGACTTCTCTCCTTACATCCCTGGAGCGAATATTGCCCAGCGCCGGAATGCGGCTGCTGATGTAAATCTGCGTGGGATCTCAGCGGCAGTGGCATCCCTCGGCGCCCGATTTCGTGCCTGGCCCTTGACCCGTCTCGCCATGGCCAAGCGGTTCCCGTCTCAAGGGCGAGGCCGTTTCCTGCGGAGCCGAATTCGGTCGGACGCGCGTACCCCCGGGCACGGACGTTTCGACGTCCCGGTGATCAGGGCTTCGTACTGGGGTTGCGTCCTGCGGCGGATGCCGCGGGGCTCGACGCCGGCTTGCGGGCTTTTGGCCCGGGTGGGCCGGGGGAGGGTGTTGCAGCGCCTCGGTCAGCGCGGAATCACCCAGCCCGGCCTCCAGGTCCCGGCGGCGTCGTAGCCGGCCGTTGTGGCGGCGAGGTGGGTGCGGAGGGTGGCCAGCGCTGGGTGGGGGTTGTCGCGGTGCCAGAGGAGCGAGTGCGGGTAGACGGGCGTCGGGTCGGTCACCGGAATGCGGCGAAGGCCGTGGTCGGCGGCCCAGACGAGGCGGGTGGGCTCGCCTATGAAGGTGGCCAGGGCCGGGGTGTCGGCAATGGTGTCGAGGAGCGCGTCGGAGCCGAAGTTGGGGCCGGTCACCTCGATGGTGAGGCCGAACTCGGCGACGAGGTCTTCGTAGTAGGCGCCCCACTCGGTACCGGGGGCGATGCCGGGCATCCAGATCCGGTGCCCGGCGAGCTGGGCGATGGTCAGCGACCGGGCGCCCGCGAGTGCGTGGGCGGGGCCGGTGAGGAGTTGGAGCGGCTCGTCGAGGACCCGGACGGAGGCGATGTCCTCCGGCAGGGGCTGGCCGGGCGCGGCGACGGCGCGGAAGGACGCGTCGATCGCACCGGAGAGAATGGCGGTGACAGCCGTCTCGATGTCGAACAGCATCATCACGTCGAGGTCGATGTCGGGGTGTGCCCGGTGGAAACCGCGCATCAGGCCCGACTGCGCGCTGCGCGAAGCGAGCACGTCGACGCGCAGCGGACGGCGGCCGGGGCGCACGGACGCGCCTGCACGCTCGGCGACGCGCAGCAACTCGCGTGCGTGGGGCAGGAACGCCTGACCATCGATGGTGAGCTCAGCGCCGCGTGGGGCACGGGTGAACAACCGCACGCCGAGGGTGCGCTCCAGCGCGGCGACGCGTTTGGACACGGCCTGCTGAGTGATCGACCGGCCGGCGGCGGCTTTCTGGAACTGGCCCGCTTCCGCCACGGCGACAAAGGTGCGTACTGCTTCGAGATCCACGCCGACCAACCTTAGTGAACAACTGGTAGTTGTGGATTGCCGGCACATCAGTTGTTTGACCTGCTGTTGTCCTGCCCGCTTATCTCTCATCAGCCAACGTCCGTTTGTTCGGATAGGACCTCAAGGGGGGAGCGCGCTGAGCATGGTGGGCAGGAGACGGTTGGGCCGGCAGTTCGGCTGGCTGTGGACGTCATATGCGGTGAGCGCCTACGGGTCCGGGCTGGGGTTCGGGGCATTGCCGCTGATCGCCGTGCTGGTGCTGCATGCCGGACCCGCTGAGGTATCCGCACTGTCCGCGGTGGGGCCTGCGGTGGGTGCGCTGATCGCGGTGCCACTCGCGCCGTGGGTGGAGTTCCGGCGTAAGCGCCCGGTCATGATCATGATGGACCTGACCCGGTGTACGGCCACGGCGACGATCCCCGTCGCCTACGCCTTCGGATGGCTCAGTTTCGTCCCGCTGCTCGTGGTCTCGGCCGCGGTCCCCGCAGCCAAGATCGCCTTCAACGCGGCCAGCGGCGCCTACCTCAAAGCCCTCGTCCGACCGGACGACCTGCTCGTCGCCCACGCGCGGTCCGAGTCCACGAACTGGAGCTCCATCACGGTCGGGCCACCACTGGGCGGGGCGGCGATCGGCCTGTTCGGGCCGGTCGCCACCGTGGTCGCCGACGCGCTCAGCTACCTGCTCTCCGCGCTGGGCATCACCGCGATCCGCAGCCACGAAGAAGCAACCCAAACGACCGAAAAGACCCCGGTCCGGCCAGGCGCACTGCTCGACGGCTGGCGACACATCATGGGCCACCCCGGTCTGCGGCCGCTCTGCCTCAACAACCTGCTCGTCGGCGGTCTGATCATGGCCACCGAGCCGCTACTGGCCGTGCTCCTGCTTCGCCAACTCAGCTTCCCACCCTGGCAGTACGCCCTCGCCTTCGCCGCTCCATGCCTCGGCTGACTCATCGGCTCCCGGCGGGCCCATCGTGTCGTGGCCCGCTACGGCCGGCACGCGGTCTTCCGGACCGTCGGCACCCTGCGCGCCACCTGTGCAGCTCCGGGCAGGTGTGACCGACGCTGCCGGACGCAACAGGTATGAGGCTGTCGCTGAACCGGGCGCCAGCGCCTTCCCTGCGGGGACGGCTTCAGCTCTGGCAGGTGCACCCAGCCGTGCTTTTGGCCTCGTTCGCGGTGACGGACGGATCGGTCGCCTGCTCGGCGGGGGTGCAGCAGGAGGTGACGCCGCAGCAGGAGCCCTCCGCCGCCGGCGCCGCGGCGGTGTGAGGGCCGGCGGAGGTGGGCTTGGCGGCGCGGACGATGGCGGAGTGTATGCCGTCGGCGACCGGGTGGGTCGGAGTGATCTCGATGTCCGCGAAGCCGGCCGCCTCCAGTCCCGCGTGGTACTCGGCGAAGGACAGGGCGCCGGCGATGCAGCCGACGTAGTCGCCGCGCTCGGCGCGCTGGTCCGGTGTGAGGGTGTCGTCGGCGACGACGTCGGAGACGCCGAGGCGACCGCCGGGCTTCAGGACGCGGAAGGTCTCGGCGAACACGGCGGGCTTGTCCGTGGACAGGTTGATCACGCAGTTGGAGATGACCACGTCGATGGTGTTCGCGGGCAGCGGGATCGCCTCGATGGTGCCCTTGAGGAACTCGACGTTCGTCGCGCCGGCCTTCGCCGCGTTGGCCAGGGCGAGGGCGAGCATCTCCTCGGTCATGTCCAGCCCGTACGCCTTCCCCGAAGGGCCGACGCGGCGGGCGGAGAGCAGGACGTCGATGCCGCCGCCGGAGCCGAGGTCCAGGACCCGTTCGCCCTCGCGGAGTTCGGCGACGGCGGTGGGGTTGCCGCAGCCGAGGGAGGCGGCGACCGCTTCGGCGGGCAGGGCGTCGCGGTCGTCGGCGGCGTAGAGGACGGAGCCGAAGTTCTCGTCGACCTCGACCGGCTCGGGCCCGCAGCAGGCGGTGGCGCCTTCGGTGACCTTCACGGCCGCCGCCGCGTACCGCTGGCGGACGGTTTCGCGCAGGTCGGTGGGCTGCTCGCTCATGTCTCACTCCCAGGTGACGGGCCACGGCACGGGCCCGGAACGGCTTGTATTGACGTTCGTTGATGCAACCTTGCGCCCTGCATCGAAAAACGTCAACATAGAGGAATGTCGAAACAAGAGCTTCGGGTGATAGGGCAGGACACCGCGTGCTGCCCGGGCCTGTCCGCCGCACCACTGGACGAGGACCAGGCCGCCGACCTCGCGAAGGTCTTCAAAGCCCTGGGCGACCCGGTCCGGCTGCGGCTGCTGTCGATGATCGCCTCACGCGGGGAGGGCGGCGAGGTCTGCGTCTGCGAGCTGACCCCGGCCTTCGACCTCTCCCAGCCGACGATCTCCCACCACCTCAAACTCCTGCGCCAGGCCGGACTCATCGACTGCGAACGCCGCGGCACCTGGGTCTACTACTGGGTGCTGCCCGGTGTCCTGGACAAGCTCGCCGCGTTCCTGACCACCCCGCAGCCCGCCGGAGTCACCGCGTGAACCCCTCCCTCGGCCGCCGCGTCGCCGCCGAGGCGATCGGCACCGGACTGCTGGTGACGGTGGTGGTCGGCTCCGGCATCCAGGCCACTGATTTGTCGCAGGATGTCGGTGTGCAGCTGCTCGCCAACTCCCTGGCCACGGTCTTCGGCCTGGGCGTGCTCATCCTGCTGCTCGGACCCGTCTCCGGCGCGCACTTCAACCCCGCCGTCACACTCGCCGCCTGGTTCACCGACCGCCGCGAACCGGACGGCCTGGCCCTGCGGGACGTCGCCGCCTACGTGCCCGCCCAGATCACGGGCGCGATCGGCGGCGCCATGCTGGCCGACGCGATGTTCGCCGAGCCGCTGGTGAAGTTCTCCGCCCACGACCGGTTGGCCGGGCATCTGCTGCTGGGCGAGGTCGTGGCGACGGCCGGGCTTATCCTGCTGATCTTCGGCCTCAGCCGGATCGGTCGCGCGGCGCTCGCCCCGGCCGCGGTGGCCTCCTACATCGGGGCCGCGTACTGGTTCACCTCCTCCACATCCTTCGCGAACCCAGCAGTGACCATCGGCCGCGCCTTCACCGACACCTTCGCCGGCATCGCCCCTGCCTCCGTCGCCCCGTTCATCGCGGCCCAACTGCTGGGAGCCGTGCTCGGGCTGGCGGCCGTCGCTGCGGTCTACGGCCGCCCTGCTCCCGTCCCGGATGAGGTCGTCGTCGCGCACGGCGAGCCGGAACCTGCGGTTTCCTGACGATCCGTTCTCCCGAGAAAGCCCAGTTCATGAGCTCTTCCGCCGCGCCGCGCCCGTCGGTGCTGTTCGTCTGCGTTCACAACGCCGGCCGCTCCCAGATGGCCGCCGCGTTCCTCACACACATCGCCGGTGACCGCATCGAGGTTCGCTCCGCCGGCTCCGCTCCCGCGGGCACCGTCAATCCGGCCGTCGTGGAGGCGATGAAGGAGGTCGGCATCGACATCTCCGCCGAGACCCCGAAGGTCCTCACCGTCGAGGCTGTCCAGGCATCCGACGTCGTGATCACCATGGGGTGCGGCGACACCTGCCCCGTCTTCCCCGGCAAGCGGTACCTGGACTGGCAGCTCGACGACCCCGCCGGGCAGGGCGTTGATGCCGTACGCCCCATCCGCGACGCGATCGAGACCCGCGTTCGGGTGTTGGTCTCGGAAGTGGCGCCCAGCTGACGGCCCTGTCACTCGCGCTGGTTGAGGGCTCTCGTCAGCTGCCGGTTGACTTCCCGGGCAGCCCCCAGCTCGGCCTCGCGCTCCTCCAGGGCCGCCTTCAGATCGACGGTCTGCTGTTCCAGACGGATGATCGTCCGCTGGCGTTCCTCGGCATCGGCGGGGGCACCCAGGCCGGACGATCGCCAGACTTGTTCCCGGAGCTCGACGGAGAGGCGCTTCTCCAGCTGTTGGATGCGGCCCGCCAGCCGGGCGTTGCGGGCCTGCGCGTTGGCGAGGTCGGCCTGGAGCGAGGCACGGGTGACGGGAGCGGAACCGGTGGGTGTCTGTGTGGCGGGCTCGCGTTCGGCGGCGTGGATCAGGGCGAGCAGGTCGAGGAAGGCGCGGGCCACCTGAAGGGCAAGGTCGTCATGGACAACGGCTTGGGTGACGTGGCGGCCGTCGATGGTGCGCCAGTGGCCGCCGGCCGTAGCGCTATGCGGAGAAGCCCGTCGGGCCTCGCAGGGATCCGTCTTCGGATCCCTGCGAGGCCCGAGTGCGCCGGGCGCCTTGGTGGGACGTCGCTCAGGCGAGGTCCAGGCCGCGGCGTCCGGTGTCGTTCAGGTCGTCGATCGTGAAGCGGTCGGCCCAGGTGCGCTCGTAGTGCTCGGCGGGGAAGTCGCTGGGGCTGGAACCGGTCACGAACGCCTCGCGGACTTGCGCGGCGTATCGCTCGTTGCGGGCGCACCAGGGGGCGGCGGGGATGTACATGACGTTGCCCCAGCCCTTCTGGTCTTCCACGGGGGCGACGCTGTGGATCATGTCGCAGTGCCACCAGACCGAGTCGCCGGCCTTGACGTCGGGGATGGGGCTCAGGGCCCGGTACAGCTTGGGGTGCCACCGCTTGGTGACGGGGAAGACCTGGTTGGTCCGTACCCCGCACATCGAGTCCTCGGGTACATCGGGGAGCAGGGGGCGTAGCAGGAGGTAGGCCATGATCTCGGGGATCGGGACGGTGTGCAGCACGCCCTGGTCGGCGTCCATGTCCGACAGGGCGGTCCAGCCCTGGAAGGTGCGGAAGGCGGAGCACATGGTCGAGCCGGGATACTGCACGCCGGTGGTGCGGTGGGCGGCGTCCCAGGGGTCGTAGGCCTCCACGGTGCCGTCGAACACGTGCCGGAACGCCTTCTGGTACTCCTCGGTCATCCACAGGTCGAGGGTGCCGGGATCACAGTGGGTCCCGAGGCCTGCTGAGTTCGCGCCCGGCGGGCGGCGGCGGATCCTGTCGGGGTAGAGCGCGTCGCGGTCCGGGTCGAACCACTGCGTCCCGTCCTCGGAGGTGTGGCGCCACAGGGAGTTCAGGAACGACTGAACGGTGGACATCCGCTCGGACTGCCGGGCCTGCATCTGGGCCTTGGACCAGTAGACGGGGTAGATCTCCGGCTTTGAACCGACGCTGCCGAAGAAGTCGTCGCCCGGGCCGGTGTAGTTCTGGAAGAACTCGTTGCGTTCGACGTAGTCGACGATGTCGGCGTCCCAGGCCAGAGCCTGCTCCCGGGGGAAGTGGCCGCGTACGACCAGGCAACCGCGCCGGGAGAGCTTGGCGAACTCCTCGGGCGTGACAGTTCCGTCCCGGATCGCGTCGTAGTCGAGGACCGGCCAGACCTCCTCGCCGCGGGCGCGGTCGGCCTCGATTTCCTTGATCCGCTCCTCGATGCGGCGTTCTGCGTCCGCGAAGACCTCCGTGACGGTACGGCCCGATGCCTCGATCCGGGCCCGCAGGGCCGGCTTGATCGCAAGGATCGCGGCCCCGAGGTCTTGCGGGGTCTCCTGCCAGTGCGGCAGGGGCGGAAGGGTGTGCTGCGGCTCAGCGGCGAGCGTCATCGCCCGACTCCTTCAATTAGGACTCCTTACTGAATATCCACGCTAGGTCACCCCGGACATTCAGGCAAGAGTCCTTACTAGACTGCGTGCATGGCACCGCCGAAACCCTCGCTGGAGATGCTGCGCAGCCTTACCGACGAGAACGTGCTGCGCGTCCTGATGGCCCACCCGCAGCTGACGCGCGCGGAGATCGCGGCGCACACCGGGATCTCCAAACCCACGATCTCCGACAGCGTCCAGCGCCTGACCGCCGCCGGCCTGGTCGCCGACACGGGAAAACGCACTGCAGGCCGGGGAGGCGTGGGCGCGTACTACGCCCTGGCACCCGACACCGGCGCTGTGCTGGTGGCCGGAATCACCCCGCACGGCGTGACCGTCGAGGCGGTCGATGTCCAGGGCAACGTCCTGGAGCGAGTGCACCGCTCGCTCGGTCGCAGCGACGGCCCGGACCGGGCCGCCTCGGCCCTCGCGGAAGCTGCCGCCGGCATCAGGACCCGCGCTCCCGTACGGTTGCGCACCGCGGTGGTGAGTGCCGCCGATCCGGTCGACCGTGCCACCGGCCGGCTCGTCCAGCTGCCCGACGCGCCGTTCCTTGTCGGTGAACTCGATCCGCCTTCCATCCTGGCTTCCCAGGTCGAGGGAGCTGTGCTGGTCGACAACGACGTCAACTGGGCGGCCCGTGCCGAGCGCGACCACGGGTGCGCCGCCGGGGTCGACGACTTCGTCTACCTGCATCTCGGCCAGGGTCTGGGATGCGCTGTCGTCAACGACGGCCATGTGCGTCGCGGCCACCACGGCTTGGCCGGCGAGATCGCGCACCTCTACACCGCGGGCCCCGACAACACCGCCATGCGTTTCACCGAGGTCTTCGCGGCCCTTGACCTGCGTCACCCGAACTCGACAGCCATCGACGTCGACGCACTGACCGCCAGGCTGGCCGCAGCGGACGAGCAGGCGGAGCGGCTGTGCACGGTTCTGGCGCGAGCCGTCAGCGGCGTCCTGGCCGCGGCGGTCTCGCTGACCGACCCTCGCATGATCGTCATCGGAGGGGAATGGGGCACCCAGGCGGGGATCACCGCCGCGGTGGCAGAGCACTTCGGCGACAGCCCCCGCTCCGTGCCTGTCATCACGGCAACCCTCACCTCACCGGATCTGGACGGCGCCCGCACGAAAGCGGTGGCGGAACTCCGCTCGCTCATCCTTCGCTCCGCCGGCCCGGCCATGCGGCGATGACTGCGCCCGCCACAGCAGGACCCGACCACCGCCATTCACAGAAGGCTCACCCGTGCCCCACGCTCCCCACCACCTCAGCCTGCCTCTCGACATCCGGCTGATAGTCGCCGATATTGACGGAACGCTCCTGGACGACGCGGGGAACCCGCCCGAGGAGCTACCCCGGCTGCTCACGCAGCTGCGTCAGCGTGGGGTCCTGTTCAGCCCGGCCAGTGGCCGCCAGTACGCCACTCTTGCTCGTCTCTTCGAGGGCCTCGACGACGGCATGGTCTACATCGCAGAGAACGGCACACACGTCGTCCGCGACGGTCAGGTGATCGGCTCCGACCCGCTGGACGCCGCTGTCGCCGCCCGGCTCGTGAAGACCGCGCGCCGCCTCGCCGCCGATGGCGTGGACGTCGGCGCCGTCGTCTGCGGCAAACGCTCCGCCTACACCGAGCGCACCGACGACGCCTTCCTCGCCGAGGTCGCCCGGTACTACGTCTCCCACCGAAGCGTCGTGGACGCCACCACCGTCGAGGACGAAGTCAACAAGATCGCCTTGTTCGACTTCGGTCCCGCGGCCCGCAGCACCGCGCCCGTCCTGGCCGAGTTCACCGACACCCACCAGGTCGTCGTCTCCAGCGAGCACTGGATCGACGTGATGAACCGCACCGCCGACAAGGGCACCGCCGTACGCCGCCTTCAGCACGACCTGGACATCACCCCCGCCCAGACGCTGGCGTTCGGCGACTACCTCAACGACCTGGAGATGCTCGACGCCGCCCAGTGGTCGTTCGCCATGAGCAACGCTCACCCCGACGTCCTGGACCGCGCCCGACACGTAGCCCCCTCCAACAACGACAACGGAGTCCTGCGCACGATCCAACAGCTGCTCCAGCTATCCCTGATGTAGCCACCACCGCGAGTCCCGCCGGTGAACACCCCGAGCTCCCGGGCGCCGTCGAGGAGGAGGGAAGGACAGGTGCTCGTCAATGTGGCCGGGGGTGGCCAGGGCCCGCAGCGTGCGTCCGCCGAGGTCGACCTCGGCGCCGTCGGCCAGGTGCTGGTGGTCGAAGGCCCGGCAGCGGGCCGCAGAGGCGAGGCTCGTGGCGGCCCGTGTCGTGGCCGAGCTGGTCGGCGCCGGAGAGGAAGTCGGCGTGCAAAGGCGTGTCCGCGGCGAGCGCGACGCGCAGCCCGCACGGCTGCTGCACGCAAAGAGCGCAGGTCGCGGCTGGCGTCCATGGCCAAGGCGCGTCCGTCGCCGAGGTCGAGCAGGTAAGGCCTGTTTCCGCCGGCACCGCCTTCACAGGAAAAGGCAGATGCGGAACTGGGCGACCCAGACTGACGCTGCAGCCCCGCCCGCACCACCCCGCGAAGTCCCAGCCGCACTCAAGGCAATATGCGGGCAAAGGAACCGGCCGGTCACTCGCCCACTGAGCTGCGCGAAGGCCGGATGCCGTGCTGCATGTATGACTGTCCGTGACATTCCCGGATGCCCTTCCGGGACATCCGGCACAGCCTGATGCGGGTGAGTGATCGCCCCGCAAGGCAGCCCCGCACAGCGGGCGCCCGTCCACCCAGCTACGGGAGACACCATGGTCACCTTGTTCCGCAACCGCCGTGCGCGCGCCCTCGCGGCGTGTGCGCTGTCCGCGGCGCTGGTCTCCGCCGGTTCGGCCGAGGCACTCGCCGCTTCCCCCACGCCGACCCCGAAGCCGAGCATGAGCCGGGCCGCCGCCTCGGTCACGGTCAAGGCCAACCCGACCACCGTGAAAGCGGGGCGCTCCGTCCGCTTCACCGGACGCACCACCGGCATCCCCACCGGTACCTCCGTGCGGCTCCAGCAGGAGAAGAACGGCAAATGGACCACGCTCAAGACGAGCACCAAGGTCGAGAAGGGCAAGTCCTTCCTGATTACCACCCGCCCCACCAGCAAGGGCACCCACAGCTACCGGGTGATGGTGGGCAAGACCCACTCCGGCACCGTCACCGTCACCGTGCAGTAAAACCACCCAGCGCACCACGTGAGCCGCCCCCTCCCCGCCCGGGAACGGGCGGCTCACGCGGTGCCGACGCCGCCCCCCGGCCAACGGGGGTCGGGCTGCGCTCAGGCGCGGGTATCGGCCTCGTCTGGACGGGGTGCCGTCCAGCGGCCGGTTGCGCGAGCCTGGTCGATCTCGGCTTGGCCGGGCGGACGCATGCGCCCTTCGCCGATCAGGCGTGTGGCGATGCCCATGTTGCGTCGGGACCAGAGGGAGCGCGGTGAGCGGGGTGTGTAGCGCTGGGCGAAGGCGGTGTCGTCCCAGCCGCACCGCTGCCCGTCGATCCAGCCGCTGCACAGTGCTTCCTCCAGCCCTTCGTGGTAGGTGAGGGTGGTGGGCCCGGTCGTGTTCTTCTTCGCCAGGAGTACCCACACCGAGGTGGCGGTGTCCTCGTTGGCGTTGAGCCACGCGCGCCAGGCGGCGGCGTCCTTCATGACGACGATCTCGTGCTCCTGCGGGATCATCGGTCTTTGATCTCCATGTGTCGTTTCGGTGTGGGTGGGCCGGCACGAGCGGGTCCGCCGTCGCCCCGCGCCGGAAGGCTCACAGGTGCGGGGCGACGGCGGCCTGCCGCTCAGGGCTTCGGTCAGCTGCGGTCGCGGAAGAACGTACGCAGGTCGTCGGCGAGCGGCTGGGGTGCTTCCCAGGCGGTGAAGTGGCCGCCGGAGGGCATCTCCGCCCAGTGCTTGAGGTTGAGGGAGCGTTCGACGAAGCTGCGGGGCGGATGCTGATGGTCCCCGGGGAAGTGGGCGTATGCCGTGGGCACGGTGGCCGGGGGCTGGGACATGATCTCCGAGATGGTGGTGAAGTTCTCGAAGTAGTAGCGCACCGAGGTCGGGCCGGTCTGGGTCACCCAGTACAGGGGGAGGTTGTCCAGGATGGCGTCGGTGCCCAGCGCGGTGACGGCGTCGCCGTCGGACCAGGACTGGTACTTCTCGAAGATCCAGGCGGCGAGGCCGGCCGGGGAGTCGTTGAGGCCGTAGCTGAGGGTCTGGGGCTTGCTGGTCTGCTCCATGAGGTAGGCGCCCTCGCGCTGGGCCCAGTCCTGAGCCTGCTGGAGGAACTCCTGCTCGGCGGGGTCCAGGGTGGAGGGGTCGACGAAGGTGTGCCAGAACGGCAGGTCCGTCAGGTGCAGGCCGGTGACGTGCTCGCCGTGGCGCCGGGCCATCGCCTCGCCGATCTGGCCGCCGCAGTCGCCGCCGTGGATTCCGTACCGGGTAAGGCCGAGGCGCTCCATCAGGCCGGCGAACAGGTCGGCGGTACGGGCCGCGCCGACGCCGGGAGTCTCGGGGCGGTCGGACAGGCCGAAGCCGGGGATGCTCGGGACGACGAGGTCGAAGTCGTCTTCGAGCAGCGGAAGGATCTTCTCGAAGCGCAGGAACGAGTCGGGCCAGCCGTGCAGGAGCAGCAGCGGGGGCTTGCCGCGCGTGCCGGCCCGCACGAAGTGGAGGCCGTCGAGCTTGTAGTGCTCCAGCTGGTTCAGGCGCTTCTCGGTGGCCCGCCAGTCGTAGCCGTCGATCCAGCGCTCGATCAGGGCGCGCAGCGCGGACGGGGAGACGCCGCGGGACCAGTCGTCGGCCACCGCATCGGGCCAGCGGGTGGCGGCCAGCCGCGCGCGCAGGTCCGCCAGCTCCTGGTCGGGGACGTCGATGGTGTACGGGGTGGGTTCGCTGTTGCTCATGACATCCATGCTGGCACCCATTGCGGAAGAATAACTTCCGCAATCCCGTATGGTTTGTCCTATGCCTTCCACCGTCGAGCGCACGCTCCAACTCCTCGCCCTGCTGCAGGCCCGCCCTGTGTGGTCCGGGGAGGAACTGGCCCGCCGCCTGGAGGTCACCGCCCGCACCCTGCGTACAGACATGAACCGGCTCCGCGAGCTCGGCTACCGGATCGAGGGCGTGCCCGGTGCCGGGGGCGGCTACCGGCTGGGGCCGGGAGACAGGCTGCCGCCGCTGCTGTTCGACGCCGACGAGTCGGTCGCGGTACTGATGGGCCTGCGCCAGCTCGCCGGGACCGGGATGGACGAGGCCGCCGAGCAGGCCATCGCCAAGGTCGTGCGCCTGCTGCCGCCCCGGCTGCGCTCCCAGGCACAGGCGGTCGCCGAGTTCACCGAGGCCGGCGGCACACGGGGCGCCACTGTGGACCCGGATCTCCACACCGCCCTGACCACCGCCTGCCGCGAGCGCACCCGCGTACGGATCGAGTACCGCTCCCGTACCGGGGAGACCACCACCCGGGAGGTGGAGCCCTACCGGGTGGTCGGCGTGCGCCGCCGCTGGTACCTCCTGGCCTGGGACACCTCCCGCGAGGACTGGCGCACCCTGCGCCTGGACCGGATGCACCTGGACACCATTGCGGCGCCCCTGTTCAAGCCCCGCCCGCTCCCGGCCGATGACATCGCGGCCTACGTCCTGGACCGCGTCGACCGCACCCCCTGGCCCTACCAGGCCGAGCTCATCGTCCAGGACGCCTCGGACCGCCTGGTCGACCGCCTCCCCCTCAACGCCGTCGTCGAGCCGATCACCGCGCACACCAGCCGCGTGCTGCTGTCCGCGGACTCCCCCCGCCACCTCGCCCCCTGGCTCAGCCACCTCGAAGCCGACTTCCACCTCGCCGACCCTGACCGCGACGCGGAGCTCGCCAGGGAGATCCAGCGGGTGCAGCAGCGTTACGCCGCGGCCGCCACCACGGCTGGGGCGAGGATGCCAGCCGCCCGCTCCGCCGACGCCGGCTCAGCCGCCGAGAACACCCACCGCTCCTGACCCCCGACTCGTCGAAGTCGGTGCTGCCCTGCCCTCCGGCCAGATGCCGTGACCTGGTCAGGGGGCCTGACCGAAGCCGTCGGCAGTCGCGTTCTTGTCGCCGAGCTGACAAGCTCATGCCCGCGCAGCAGTGGCTGCTGGAGTCGGCCGGGATCGAGCCCGCAGACCCCAGCACCCCGTCCCCGGGCGCGCCCCGTTCGCAGAACGCCCGATGGACCGCGAATCTCGCCGCCGCCCGCCAGTTCCACGCCCGCGAGGGCCACCTTCACGTCCCCCGCCAGCACGTCGAGACCACCCCCGGCAGCAACGGCGACGGGGACCAGGTGGTGAAGCTCGGCGCCTGGCTCGACAACACCCGCCGCCGCGCCGCCAAGCTCAGCGCCGACCGGCGCAGCGCGCTCGATGCCCTCGCCATGCGCTCGTGGTCCGCCGCTCCTTCAGCGGCAGTGGCTCGGCCGAACTCGCTGCCGCCCGGGAACAGTCTCAGGGCTCTGGGATGAAGGCGGGATCGATGCCCATTCCGGCGATGCCTTCGCGCACGGCACCGTCGAACCGCATGATCTCTACTACGAGAACGTCCCAAGCGACGGGTGGGGTCCAGAAGTCCGGCGTGAAGATGGAACCGACCCGCCAGCCCTCATCGGAGTGGACTATGCGGATCATCCCCTCCACGGCCTGCATCGAATCAAGCTCGAAGTTCTCATGACCGGCAGCCGGGCTCAGGAGCCAGAGCGCCAGGTGGTACGCCAGCTCAGCCACCGGGAACGCCTCCTCGGACCACACCTCCCGCCCCCGGTCCCAGATGGACAGTTCTGCCTCGATGTCGAGGAGCAGCACCTCCAGGAGCGCCTCCTGCGGAGTGAGACCGCGCCGGGGCAGGTCCGACAGTCCAAAGTTCCGGCAGACGAACTGCACCGCCCGGCCTCCATGAGATCTGAGGCCAGCTGAATGCCCAGGCCACCCAAATACGGACAAGGGCGCGGCGTGAGCGAGGTCAAGGTCAAGGACGTCTACACCGTCGGCGACGCCACCCCTATGACCCCGGAAGAGGCCTGACATGCCCGAGCGCAATCTCGACTTCGGCAAGTTCGGCGCGCGCGGCATCAAGGGCCATGAGGCCGTCGCCCGCCAGCTGGACGCCCTCGCCGGCTACATCGCCAGTCCGATCACCGCCCGGCGCGGCCTGCTGGCGCGCCTGCACTACCTGACCCGTAGCGACCGTGCCCGCGCTGCCGCGCGGGAGGCCGGCCTGACCGCCACGCCCCGCACGATCCGGGCCTGGCTCGCCGGCACCCGCTCCCCTCCCGCGCGAACCTCGCCGCGATCGAGCAGGCGTACCGGGCGGTGCGGCGGGAGAACGTCGCGCGCTACCTCCTGGCCCGCCTCAACCGGGACGGGCGCGGGATCCGGGTGGAGTTCCACCCGCTCAACCAGTCGCAGGTCACCCGGCCCCACATGCGGCCGGTGGAGTACCGGACACTGAACGTGCGGCACTGGGACCGGATCGTCGCCGCCTGGGCCGCTGATGACGACGATGCACTCGACACCGCGTGGGTCGATGACGCGGTGGTCGACCTCGGCTCCCAGTGGGGCCAGTACGAGTACGTCACCAACATCGGCTTCGCCGCATGACCGTGCCCTGTTTACAGGGGTTATTTCTTGGCGGCCTTCAAAAGTTCATCGAGGCTGCGGTCGGCCAAATGGAATTGCGTGGACATCCCATAGGGTTCCTGCTCCGAGTCGCTGAGACGTTCCACACCTTCCGGGTCCCGCGAGATGGACGGGACAAGGCGGGGGTAGGTGTCGCCTTGGGCGAAATCAACAACTCCCTGCTGCCACTTAGGGAAAACCCACCAGCATGTCGCGTAGTCGACTGCATGCGTCAGATTCAGCATTTCGCTGCTGTGATAAATCCTCGAGTAGCAGCGGTAGAAATCATCGCCGGAACTCGCCACCCCGGGGGGAGCGTCCACAAGATGCTTACCCGATTCCAGGTCCCAAGAAGGGGCGCAAGAATCGCCGTAACTGTTCCCCAGTTTGCCCCGGTCAGCTCGGATGAACGAAGCGGTCGCATCGATCTCCACACGACCGAGCCCTGATCGCAACGGTACGTCGACCACGAAGTCCTGCGAGAGGTCAACGCCTGGGTCCAACCGGTTCCCCGGATCCCCGAATTTTCCGGTACCCAGCATGTGAGAGGGGGAGTAGGAGACGTGCTTCAGTCCTTCGCCATAATCCCATGCATCGCTCTTCCATGTCTCATCGCTGACCCCCTTCTCGGTGAATTTTGCGGGCCATCCATTGACTGCCCACATGGTGCCCACCACATAGATCCGCACGGACCCCGTGTTCCGGAACTCGATATGCGCTGGAACATGCAGTGAGGCGCCGTCCGCGCTCACCGTAGGATCACCGAACGAGATTCTGAAAGGAATTTTTACGGGCATCGAGTACGGGACGTACATCTGTGAATAGGCCAGGCTCGCGATTCCGACGATGCCGGACACCACCACGCTGAGAGCGACACCTTTGGGGTGCGGGACCCCTTGCCACGCCTTTTGGCGGGTCAGCACCCAGAACGCCCAAGCAGCCCACAGCACCAGGGTGATCCAGAGCCAGAGGAACGGGGTGTACGAGCGGCCCTGGATCTGCGTGATCAAGAAAATCAGGTTCGTGACCGTCACTGTGCCCACGCCCACCAGGACCGCCGCGCCCGAATAGCGCAGGACCCTCTTGCCCCAGTAGTCGCACACCGCCAGGATCGCGACTGCCTCCACCAGTGCCCCAGTGAGGAAGGCGACCCCCATCACCCGGCCTCCATACGCCAGTGCATTGAAGGCGTCTGTGATGCCCACGTAGAAGAGCGCCGCCGCAGACGCGAGAAGCCCCAGCGCCATCAGGACGCCGGTTCCTCGTCTTCGCCATCGCCGGTCGGGCCAGTACGACGGATCCGCCAGCCAACGGACCCAGGCGGGATCGTCGAGATCCAGTTCCCGCGGGGCCACCCGACGCATGAGCCGCTCCAGGCCGCGGCGCGACCAGACACGGCCGACGGTCTCCCCTCGCATTTGCACGGCCCGCAGCCCCCGGTCGTCCGGGGCCTCCACGACGACGAGAGGATGGTTGCTCATGAGCCAAGGGTGACCACGGCCGCGCGACCATCCAGGCAATGACGCGCACCGGCATCCCGGCCAGCCTCAGCTGGACTAGTGGCACCCCTCAACGGCACGCGCCTTTGGCGTAGCGGATGCCTACGCCGTCACTCGATCAGTGCGCCAGTGAGCCTCTTTCATCCTGTCCTGAGAGGGTGAAAGAGGCTCAGTAGCAGTGCGTGGCGGGCGCTCGGGCGTGTGGTGTTCTCGGTGAGAATGCGGTTTTCTCGCTCGACTTACAGCTTCTCACCTGGCCGACGACCTCGGCCAGGGCACCGCACTGATCTCCCCTGCTGCGCCTGCCCGATCGGTACGACAACGGCATCTTGGTGTTGCGCCCGGTGTGGGCGGGGCTCAGGCCGTGCGGGCCTCGGCGAGGTAGCCGGCCAGGGTGCGGCTGGTCCGGTGGTCGGTGCCGAAGATGGCGGTGAGGCCGGTGAGTGCCGACTCGTAGAGCGGGACGGCTCGGTCGAGGTCGCCGGTCAGCTGGTACAGCCGGGCCAGACTTCCGCTGCTGATCAGAGTGTCGGGGTGGTCGGCGCCCAGTCGGCGGGTGCGCTGCTCCAGGACGGTGGTGAACAGTTCCTCGGAGCGGTCGAACGCACCCGTTTCCCGCAGGGCCGTGGCCAGGTTGTGACGGTAGGTCATGGTCGCGATGCCCTCCGGCTCGGAGAGCTCTTCCTGGACGGCGAGGGCCTCCTCCAGCAGCGGCACGGCACCAGGTGCGTCCCCGGCCCGCATGAGGCAGGTTGCGTAGCCGGAGAGAGTGGACAGGGTGTCGGGGTGCCGGCTGCCCAGTACCTCCCGGCGCTGCTGAAGGGTGGTCTCGAACAGCTCGGCGGCGGTCGTGAGGTCGCCGGTCCAGTCGTAAGCGGAGGCCAGCAGCGTCCGGTTCGCCAGGGTGGCGGCGTGCAGCACGCCCAGGATCTGCTCGCGCTGGACCAGGGTCTTGCGGCAGAGCTCCAGGCCTTCCTCCGGCTCTCCCGTCTTGAAGAGCATGTAGGCGAGGTTGCTCTGGCTCAGCAGGGTGTCGGGGTGGTCCTCGCCGAGGATCCGCACGCGCTTCTCTGCAACCTCCCGGTAGATCCGGGAGGCTTCCTCCCGTTGCTCGGCGGCGTCCAGGGCGTAGCCGAGGTTGCCGAGGCACTCCAGCGCCATCGGGTGGTCTGCCCCCACCTGGCGGACCATGTCGGCCAGCGCCTTGCGGTAGGTGGCGATGGCCTCCGCGGATCGCCCCGCGCCCATGTAGGCCCCGGCCAGGTTGTTCCGGACGGTGGCGGCATTGAGCCGCAGAGGCGTCGAGTACTCCTGCTTCCAGTGGACCAGGCCGCCGTGCTCGTGGCGGAGCAGGTCCTCGTAGATCTCGATCGCCCGATCGAACTGGTGGCCGTTCTCGTAGGTGGTGGCCAACCTGTTCCGCAGTGTGAGCGTCCGGGGGTGATCGGGGCCGAGGTGTGCGGTGCTGTCGGCCACCGCCGCGGCGAACTCGTCTTCCGCTCGCTGCAGTCGGCCGCGCGCCAGATGGACCTCCGCGAGGTTCCCCCGGATGTGCAGGGTGATGAGGTCCCCGCCGCCCAGTACCCGGGTGGCCCGTTCCACGAGCTCTTCCAGGAGGCCGGTCGCGGGTTCGAGCCGGCCCGCCGCCATGAGCGAGGAGACGACCGAGCCGCAGGCGTTCAGGGTGAACGGATGGTCGGTGCCGAAGCCGTCGGCAGCCTGCCGAGCGTAGGCCTCGAGGAGTGGGAGGGCCCGGACGGTCTGACCGCACTCACGGAGGTGCTGCGCGGTGTCGGCGAAGAGCCGGCCCGGTCCGGGGCGGTAGATGCCGGGGTCGGTGGTGGAGAGTGCGGTCGCATGTGCTGCGAGCCGCGCGAGTTGGACGGTGTCGGGATCCTCCTCCGGCCCGTTGGGGTACACGGCTGCAAGCAGGATGCGCTCGGCGGCCTCCCGTCCGCGCGGTGCGGGAGGCGGCCCGTCTGCGGTGGCCCGTGTGGCCGCTTCGTGGGTGGCCCGGTCGCGCAGCACCTTCTGCACCAGCCGGTGGACGGCCACCTCCTCCAGCGAGAGGGTGACCATGCTGTAAGCGCGCAGCAGACCGAGCGCCGTCGTCACCCGGACCGGACCGGCGGGGAGGCTGGCCAGCAGTTCCCGAGGGAAGCCGTCGGGGGCGAGCCAGGCCAGGATGTGGAGCAGCTCGACGGAGAGTGGGTTGCTCTCGGCCAGCGCGGTCAGGGTCAGGGCCCAGACGCCAGCGACGGTCTGCTCGTCGTCGGCGTGGTCAAGGGCGGCCTCGTCCAGGAACTCGTGGAGGCTGCTTCGGTACTCTCCGACGCTGGTCACCGTCTGGTTCATGTAGGCGCCGGCCTGTTCCAAGGCGAGTGGCAAGTCGCCGAGTTCTCCGGCGAGCTGGCCGGCCTGCCACTCCTCCTTCGGAGAGGCGAGCGGTACCCAGGAGCCGATCAGTGCCACGGAGTCGTTACGGGGGAGGACACCGAGGCCGACGAACCGTACCTGGCGGCCCTGCCAGCCGGTGGCGTAACGGCTGGTGATCAGATGGTGTCCGCGCGGGAGACTGCCCAGGAGCTCTTCCAGCAAAAGGGCCGGTTCCTCCACGTTGTTGTGGACCAAGAGCCATCTGTCGTGCTGTTGCAGCCAGCCCATGGCCCAGGCGGCCCGGGCGGATAGCGACGGCTCCGTGCCCGTCCAGTGCGGACTCAGCCGCTCGGTGATCGCGGCGAGGGCCGCATCGGTAGCCCCGGGGACGGCGGCGTCAATCCACCAGATCAGGTCGTACGACTCGCGGTTCAGGTGGGCGTACTGCAGGGCCAGCTCGGTCTTGCCGACCCCGCCCAGACCGTGCAGGACCACAGCCACAGTGCCGGTGCCCGGGGCCAACTCGGCCCGCAGCACGAGCAGCTCGTCCGTCCGGCCGGTGAAGGTGTGTTTTGGGGCGCGAAGGGACACCACGCCACGGGCCTCGGTGTCGGCGGCGTCGCGCACCGCACTGGCGGGCAGCACTGTGGTCCGGATGGTCACCGGACCGTGGATGCTGCCGCCGGCGGCTGCGTCTGCCTGTGCCTCCATCCCGGTTGCGGCCGGCCTGCGACGCCGAGCATCGGCAATCTCACCCCATGCGTTCTCGAGCAGCCGCTGCCAATCACGACGCGACTCCGAAGCCAGCCACGCCTGCCGGACCCGGCCGTCGGGATCGAGCGTCCGGGCGCCCGTCCAGGACTCCCAGACCGCCACCACGGAGAGGACCTGCTCCACGCTGTCCTGCCGCGGAACGCTGAAGCCCTCCAGGTCCCTCGGGGCCCACCGGCTGGCCACCTTCCCCTCGAACCCCTGTGTCCCCGGAAGCCCGGTCCCGCGGACCTGCCGCTCCAGCGGCGCCTGAAAACCGCCAGGCCCGTGATGCTCTCGGTATGCGGCTTCCGCCTCGGTGCGCAGGGTACGCAGCCGCCGGTACAGCGTCTCGCGGTGAACTCCCACAGCCTTCCTTCCCCGGGTGCCAGCCCCTTGTCCCCTCACCCGCAGCCTCGGCCGCCTGAAACGGGTGGATCAGGCAGCCGTACCGCACCGGTGCGGACCAGCAGATTAATACCCAACCTGCCTCATCCACCCTGTACTTGGGACCAGACCGCCCTCACCAGACGAACCTCGAAGCAACGCCGGGCCCGGCTGCTCACCGCCCACCCACTGCTTCGAGGAGACGACCCACCATGGTTCACCGCCGCCGCAAGCCCGCCAGCACCGCCCGTTCCAAGACCTGTACTCACGCCCCCACCAGTCCTCGCCGCGGACCGAAGCCGCTGTGGCAGGAAGCCGGACGCCGCGCCATCCTCGCCCTCGCGGGCTCCACCGGACCCCTCCTCAACGCGGTAGTGGAATGGTGGCTGTGCACCCACTGAGCTTCTCAACAAGCTGGCCCCCAGGTGGCTCGCTGGGCGAAACCGTGATGACACACGCCCGTCCCGCGTCTGGAGGCTCTGATGACCGACCAGCCGGCCCGCGCCGACCGAGCCGTCCGGCAGCAGTTGGAGCCCGCGGCCGCCGACGCGGTCCGCGCGTACGCGGCACAGACCCGCGAACGCGCGGACCAGTTCGCCGCCGTCCTGGAGGACATCGCCGAGAACGGCCTGCCCCCGGTCGAGGACTGCACCCCCTGGGAAGAGCTGCGCGAGGCCCAACTCGCCCGGCTCGCCGCGCAGCGGCCGGCCGTCGCCTGATGCCCCAAGGACACGGCCCCCGCCGCGCCCGCATCGCCTTCTCCGACGCCGCCGCCAAGCAGCTGGAGAACATCACCAGCGAGGCGGCCATCCACGCCCTGGACCGCGCCCTGGTGGTCATCTCCGTGGACCCCGACGCGGGCGAGCCGCTGCCCGCGACACCGCCGGCCCCCAGCTGCGTCAGTACACGCCCTGCGCACCGTGGTCGTCGTCGCCTACATCGAGGTCTGACCGGTCTCTTCCGAGGCGAGGCATGGCACGGCTGGTTCTGTTCACGAGAACCGGTTCTGGACCAACTTCTGTGGTGCGTCTACTCCCTGTGACTGTTGGTCCTGCTCGTAGATCTCGCGAGATCGTCCGGAAAGTGACGGTGTCGACAACGTTCGGGCTGATGGTTCTGGGCTGTGCGCGAGGTACTGCTCTCTTCGCCGAGGGCGCCCAGGACCGGGGCGCCCACCGCAGTCCAGGCCGCGGACCGGTTCCATCTCTGGCGCAACCTCGGCGAAGCGGCCGAGCGGTGCGTCTCCCGCCACCGCTCGTGCCTTCGTGTGACCTTCGCCGAGTCGGTGCCGGAGAAGGCTCCGGCTCCGGCATTGGCCGAGAGCGGGACACCGTGGCCCACCGGGCACCGGTTCGCCGACCGCACCCGCGCCAAGCACGCCACCGTCCACGCACTGCTGGCCGCCGGCCACAGCCGACGCTCGATCCAGCGCCAGCTCGGCATGACCTACCGAACCGTCCAACGGCTGGCCGACGCCGCGAGGCCGGAGGATCTGTTCCAGGGGCAGTGGCAGAACCGCAGGACCAAGCTCGATGACTTCAAGCCCTACCTGCACGAGCGATGGGCCGAGGGCTGCACGAACGCCTGGATCCTCTGGGAAGAGATCAAGACGCACGGCTACACGGGCGGCTACGGAGCCGTCCGCGCCTACCTCCGGCCGTTCCGCACATCCCCGACGGCACCGGCCGCCCGTCCGCCGTCCCCGCGCACGGTCACCGGCTGGATCCTGACTCACCCCGACACCCTGCCGGAGAGCGAGCGCCTGAAGCTCAAAGTCCTCCTTGCTGGCTGCCCCGAACTGGTTGCCCTCACCGGGCACGTCCGCGTGTTCGGGAAGATGCTCACCCAGCTCCAGGGTGACCAGCTTCCGCAATGGATCAAGGCGGTCCGCGCCGACGACCTGCTCAGCCTCCACACCTTCGTCAACGGTCTCGAACGAGATCTCGCCGCCGTCACTGCGGGCCTGACACTGCCGTGGAGCTCAGGCGTCGTCGAGTGCCACGTCAATCGGATCAAAATGATCAAGCGTCAAATGTACGGGCGGGCCGGCTTCGACCTGCTGCGGAAGCGAGTCCTGCTGGCCTGACCGCAGCTCTGATACCCAACAGTGGGTCCATTCAGTTGATCGCAAGCGGCATAGGATCCAAGCCCAGCTTGCTCCGGCATGAGTCGACGCCACGGGCGACCCAGGCGGCCACGGCGTTGCGATCTGCCGCGATCGCGTGCAGCTCACGTGCTTTCTCCTGGGCTTCGACCATCCACGGGGCCAGCGGGTCCTCTCGAAGGACTCGCTCGAAGTGATCGCGGGCCGTGTCCGGGTCACCGACCAGGGCGGCCGCGATCCCGGCGTCGAAGCCGTCCCAGAGGAATCCCCGGCGCATCGGCCTGAGCGTCAGGTATCGGGCGACGCTCGGCAGTGCTGGGAACTTCCCCCTCAGCGCAGTCACGTTCGCAGCCGCCTGTCGGCTGAGTTCGAGTGCCAGCGGCGTGAACTGCTCCTCGGTGCGGAACAGCTCGGAGCCGACCCGGACTGCGTCCACGTGGAAGGCTAGGTGGTCCACGTCGTGCCACAGCCACATCGCACCGATGTGCAGACCGCTGCCGGCAGTCCGTGGCGGGGTGAACTCCACAATTCCCAGCCACCACCCGTGATCATCAATCCACAGCCGCGACCGCCCACGCTGGGCCAGGCCGAGCGGCTTCAGGGACTCCCGCGCCGCCGAGGTGATGATCCGGAGAACCGGACTGCGATCTGCCATGACCGGCATTATCAACCGTCCTACCGACACCCCCGTCGGTACTGAGCGTCACCGGTCCACAGAAGTTGGACCAGAACCTGACCGCAGAGCCCGTATCTACGGAAGGTTCGGAGCCGGCTGCCCCGGAGACGTCCCCTCTGGAGCCGGACAGCGACGGCAACTACGACCTCAAGCGCAAGTTCCGCGAAGCCCTGGCGCGCAAGCGCGGTGGGCAGGCGGACGCCGCTGATGTTGCCGCCAAGTCCAATGCGTCGAAGGTGCGTTCGGCGCACGGCCCGGCTGCGAGCCAGCGGTCGTTCAGGCGCAAGAGCGGCGGCTGAGTCGATGAGTCCCGCGATCCACCGCTTCACCGGCACTCGCGCTGTCCACTCGCGCGTCCCGTGCAGTGGCCCGCGACGTGCGCATGCCCGTGCGCGCGTCGCGGGCGGCATAGCCGGCGGACTCGCCTGGGGGAATGGCCCAGATGCGGTTGGTTCGGTCGGTGGTGCGCCGAACTGGAATTCCGTCCGGGCATCCCGCAGCACCTTCAGCAGCTGACCTGCCACCCGAGCAGGAACATGACGGCCACGGGCATCAGAAACGCGGACAGCCCGGTGTACCGGCCAAAGGAGGAGAGAAAGTCCGTCAGACATGACGCTCATCTGACGCTCCGGCCGCCTCACAGCCCGCGCCAAGGCAGGAAAACCCCATGTGACCTGTAGATTCCCCTCCCGTCCACACACCTTGTGACGTGTTTCCGATGACGCATCACGTGGAGTGCGTGGCGATTCTGGGGCCTGCGGACAAGGGCGCCTGACCACGGGCTCGTGAGCCAGGCGCTTGTAACAATCAGGCGGTGACGAGCTCCCGCTCACGGTCCGGCGTCTTGACCTCGCGCTTCTTGTTCGGCAGCGAGAGCCGGAAGACCTTGCGCCACGCGGAGAACACCTGTTTGGGCAGCGGCCCGGTGACGTACTCCAGCTCGTACTTCTCGAACAGCGCGCGCACCTTCACCGCGACCTCGGCGTACCGGTTGCTCGGCAGGTCCGGGAACAGGTGGTGCTCGATCTGGTGCGACAGGTTGCCGGTCATGAAGTGCATGGCCCTGCTGCCGCTGATGTTCGCCGAGCCCATCATCTGCCGCAGGTACCACTGGCCGCGGGTCTCGCCCTTGATCGACCGGCGCTCGAAGACCTGCACGCCCTCCGGGAAGTGCCCGCACATGATCACCGAGTGGGACCAGAGGTTGCGGACCAGGTTCGCGGTGAACGTGGCGGCGAGCGTGGGGAGGAAGGACGGGCCCGACAGCAGCGGGTGGATCACGTAGTCCTTGAGCACCTGCTTGCGGATCTTGCGGCCCACGGCCTTGGCCTGCGCGCGAAACTCCGGGTTCTTGCGGCGGCGCTTGTGCAGGTTCTTGCCGAGCTCCAGGTCGTAAGCTGCGATGCCGTACTCGAAGAAGCAGGCGTTGATGAAGTTCCACAGCGGCTGGCCGAGGTGGAACGGGTGCCACTTCTGGTCCTCGTCGACGCGCATGATGCCGTAGCCGAGGTCGTTGTCCTTGCCGATCACGTTGGTGTACGTGTGGTGCAGCTCGTTGTGGGAGTGCTTCCACTGGTCGGCCGGCGAGACGTGATCCCATTCCCAGGTGGTGGAGTGGATCTTCGGGTCTCGCATCCAGTCCCACTGGCCGTGCAGGATGTTGTGGCCGATCTCCATGTTGTCCATGATCTTCGCCACGGACAGCCCGGCGGTGCCGAGCAGCCACGCGGGCGGGAAGACCGAGAACAGCAGGACGCCCCTGCTGACCAGCTCGAGCTTGCGCTGCGCCGAGATGACCTTGCGGATGTAGGCGGCGTCTTTCTCGCCGCGGCCGGCGATCACCTCGTCGCGGATCGCGTCCAGCTCGCGGCCGAGCTCCTCGATCTGCTCCGCGGTCAGGTGGGCGGTGGGGTCGATGGCGGTCAAAGTGCTCCTACCGGTCGATGTCGCAGGGGCCCGCCGCGGCGGACACGCAGGTCTGGATGAGGACGCCCGGCTCGGCTTCGGTGATCTCGCCGGTGCGCAGGTCTCGGACGGCGCCCGCCTTGAGCGGCGTGACGCAGCCGAAGCAGATGCCCATGCGGCACCCGGAGGGCATGAGCACGCCGGCCTCCTCGCCGATGTCCAGCAACGGCGTGCCGCCGTCCGCGTCGACGGTCTTGCCGGTGGCGCTGAACGTGACCTCGCCGCCGCCGCTTCCGTCGCCGGCGACGACGCTGCCGGGGCGGAAGCGTTCGGTGTGCAGGCGCTCTTGGACGCCGTGCCCGCTCCAGTGCTCTTCGGCGGCGTCGAGCAGGCCCGTGGGCCCGCAGGCCCAGGTCTCGCGCTCGGCCCAGTCGGGCACGAGTGCGTCGAGACGGGCGATGTCGAGCGTTCCGTCTGTGGCGGTGTGCACCTCGGTGAGCCGCAGCTTCTTGGCCGCCACCAGATTGTGCAGTTCGTTGCGGAAGATCACGTCTTGCGGCTGGGGCGCGCAGTGGACCATGACGACGTCGTCGAACTCGGTGTCGCGCAGCATGCCCATCACGGGCGTGATGCCGCTGCCGGCCGTCAGGTAGAGCACCTTGGCGGGCTTGGCCTGCGGCAGCACGAAGTCACCGGTCGCCTGGTCGAGCTGGATCAACGTGCCCGGTGTCGCCCTGCGGACCAGGTGGTTGCTGACCTTGCCGTCCGGGATCGCCTTCACGGTGATCGTGACGCGGCCGTCCTGGCGGTGTGTCGGCGAGGTGATGGAGTAGGCACGCCACAGGCGCACCCCGTCGACGTCGACTCCGATCCGCACGTACTGACCGGCCGTGTGGCCGCGCCAGCCACGTCCCGGCCTGATCACGATGGTCGCGGCGTCATCCGTCTCGGGGTGCACGGCCTCGATGCGCCCCCGCAGGTCGGCGCCCGCACGCAGCGGGCTGACCAGGTCGAGGTAGTCCGACGGCAGCAGCGGCGTCGTGACCATCTCCAGCAGTTTCCACGCCCTGCTGCGGAGGGCAGTACTCGTCATGACTCCAGCTTGCTGCGCCTCAGGGCGTAGAGTCCTGACCGTAGGACGTGAATCTGGTGGGTGGATTTGTTCGCAGGGAATAAAAACGTGAGTCGTGTAACCCAGAGGGCCAGCGAACTGGCCCTGGATGAGACGACGGTCACCGCAGTGAGGGCCGCGCTGAAGACCACCGCCGACGAGGTCGTCCAGGCGGTCATCGACGAGGTCCCTCCCTACGCCAACGCCCTGTCGGGCCACATGGGCGCCACCATCCGCCGAGCCGTTCGCACCGCCCTCGGGCACTACCTGGACCTCGCGAGCGGGAACGCCACGGGCGGCGACGGCGGTGACGCGGCCTACGAGCTGGGCCGCGGCGAGGTGCGCGACGGCCGTTCGATGGACGCCCTGCTCAGCGCCTACCGCGTCGGCGCCCGCGTGGCCTGGCGATGCCTGGCAGCGGGCGCCGTGTCCGCAGGTCTGCCCGCCGCCGAGGTCGCCAAGTTCGCCGAGCTGACCTTCGCCTACATCGACGAGCTCTCCGCCGCGAGCGCCGCGGGCCACGCCGACGAACTGGCCGCCCGGGGCAGGGTCCACGAGCGCCACCTGGAACACCTGGCCCGCGACCTCCTCGCCGGCGCGAGCCCGGACATGCTGCTGGCCTCTGCTCAACGGGCCGGATGGCAGCCTCCGGTCACGCTGACGGCGGTGCTGCTGCCCGCCGCCCAGGCCCGGCCTGCCTACCGCGCGCTCGACCCGGGCGCCCTCGTCCTCGACGATCTGCCGGACGCCACCGGGGTGCTGCTCGTCCCCGATGCCGACCGATCACATCTCTTGCGACAGCTGACCGACCGCACCGCAGTGGTCGGCCCGGCCCGGCCATGGACTCGTGCGTCCGCCTCGTACGCACGAGCCGTACGCGCGCGCTCTCTCTCCGCTGATATTCGCGACACCGAGGACCACCTGCCCGAGCTGGTGCTGAGCGCCGACGTGGACGCGTTGGCAGACCTGTGTGCCCGAGCCCTCGCACCGTTGCGCACCCTGCCTGTCGCGACCGCACGGCGGCTGGAGGAGACGTTGCGGGCGTGGCTGCTGCACCAGGGCAGGCGGGAAGAGGTGGCGGCAGCGTTGTTCGTCCATCCCCAGACAGTCCGGTACCGGATGTCGCAGCTGCGGGAGCTGTTTCCGGATCTCGCATCGCCACACCGGGTCCTTGAACTGACGCTGGCGGTCGGTCTGCGGGCCAGTTGACGCGTACTTCGACCGTCCACGAACTCCCGGCGGATCCCGGCATCGTGCTCGGTGTCTACCTGGGCGTCCTTGCAGCCGGGACGGTTCGGGTGAGCGACGCGATCAAGGTTGCAGCAGGTCGGCTGACAGGGAGCGTTCCACCACGAGTCGCCCACCTGCCGATCCGTCAGGCCCGCGTCTCGCACGACCAGCCACACCCGGTCGCGACTGAGCGGGAGTAGCGGTGGACAAGAGCGAGCAGCTCGGGGGTCCTCGTGGCGTAACGCATGGCCGCATTCTGTCCTGGGCGAAGCCGTTCGACCGGTGTTCCTCTCATTCGTACTGGCCAGTCGGCCGACCCGTCGTGTCGTTCGCCGAGTTCGGCGAGGAGGCTGGTGATGCGATCGGCGACGCGCTGGTGGCGATCGATCTCCCGCACGAGTGGTTCCAGGGAGCGGTGCAGGAACGCCTGCCCGAGCAGCCGACCCGCCGCAGGAAGGCGCTCCCCGGTGCGAAATACTCTCCCGATGAGTTCACGCACTTCGCCGATCAGCCAGCCGATCACGATACGGAGGGCCGTCGCGCGGGATGCCAAACGGCTCACGCGGCTCGTTCGTGGCTCAGGTGCCTACGAGGGCAAGTACGCAGCCGCAGTCGTGGGCTACCGGGTCGGTCCTGATTACATCGAGACCCACCGCGCCTTTGTGGCCGTCGGCGCCGACGAGCATGAAGGCCGGGTCCTCGGGTTCTACTCGCTCGTCCTCGCTCCACCGGAGCTCGACCTGCTGTTCGTCGCCGACGAAGCGCAAGGACGGGGTATCGGACGGCTGCTCGTCGCGCACATGCAGTCCGAGGCCCGTGCCGCCGGGCTCGACCGTCTCAAGGTCGTGTCGCATCCTCCCGCCGAGGACTTCTACCACCGCGTCGGTGCAGTGCGGACCGGGACCGCGCTCGCGAACCCGCCCGCCGTGCCGTGGGACCGTCCCGAATTCGAGTTTCGCATTCCTTCGGAATGACGCGGTGTGCCGGTTGGCGAGGCACCGGCTTCGCCTGCATGGTGGCCGGCATGCAGGAGCCGCTGGACGCCGCGCGCTCCGTGTGTGCCGTCGCCTCAACGACCCTCGATCCGGCCGAGAGGAATGGTTGGGACCGGGCCACCGGTGACGTTCGCCGCGGAGGGCGTCGTTGAGACCGGAGTAACGGCAGGGTGCCGTGCGCCTCGCAGACGACGGTTCGCGCGATTCGCTACTCAGTACGTGTACCCGCGCCGTAGGGCTGCAGCGCATCCGAGGCGGCAGGAAGCCGGGCCGTCGCCCATGGGCAGGCTGCCCATCCCTGGTCAGGACCGGGTTGCGGTCGCCCTCGTGCCGTTGAGGCATTCGTTGAGCGCAGGGGGTCGGCCGCCCCTTCGAGGAGCAGCGAGCTGGGCGTGGTGTCGGTCAAGGTCACCAGACGTTCGATCTCCTGGGTGCCGACGACCGTGGTGGGGATGTCGGCTGTGGGCAGGTCCACGTGGGGCAGGTTGGTGTTGGCCGCACGGCCGGTACCTGGGTCTGGTCGTGCACGGCCGCCCACGGCTTGAGCCCGTCACCGCTGACCCGGTGCGCCTCGTCCACCACCATCAGGTCCCACACCCGCAGCCCGGCGGCGTGCGCGCGCTGGAGGGTGCCCATGCCGACCGAGGCGTAGGTCGCGAACACGGTGACCGTCTCGGGGCCGGCGGTCCAGGCGATCAGTTCGTCCGGGTCGGTCGTGCACGGGAGCCCCTGGCTGTCCGCGCCCCGCAGGGAGCACACCCCGATCATCGCGCCGCGCCGGCCTCCCTGGCGCCAGGCGGAAGCCATCTGCAAGAGCAGGTCCAGAGTCGGGACCAGGACCAGCACCCGGCGCGCGGACAGACGGCCGGCTGCCGCCACCCCGATCAGCGTCTTCCCGGACCCGGTCGCGGCGATGACCTGCGTGCGCAGCCCCTCGGCTGGGATGCCCTTCCCGGGCTGCTCGGAGAGGCGGCACAGGTCAGACCGCATCATCAAGGAGCCCGAAGTCTTCCGGAAACCCTTCCAGGAACTCCCGGCGTGCGGAATCAGACTCGGCTTCGGCCATCGTCCCGAGCAGACCAATCAGTTCGCTCCGTTGCTCGCTCGACAGCTTGCTGACCACGTGGGCGACACCCTCCAGCACCTTGACGGCGTCGTCCGGATCCATCTGCTCGTCTTCACTGCCCTCGATGAACCACAGGACATCGACCAAGGCCGCGGCCAGGGCGTGAGGCAGAGACGAGTACACGGGCATGAAGGTGGTCTCCCAGCAGGTCACGGCAGCAGAGTCCGGCCATCCCACCACACACCACTGACATCACACTCAGTCAGCCCTCCACGGAAAGTGAGGCAGAACCTGAGCTCGGACAACGCCGGTCTCCGGTCGGTGTCCGGTAGCGGTGCATGTCTGCGGGGGCGGCGGGTCGGGCGGCCGGTGTCAGCGGTATGCGGCGAGGAAGGCCCCTACGCCGGCGTCGGCGTAGTGGTGGAGTTCGGATTGGGTGTGCTGTGGGCTGCCGTGGAACATGGCTTTGTTCACGGGGATCCACAGGAGCAGGCCGGAGAAGTGGTTGGCGGCCAGGAGCGCGTCGTCGATGCGCAGCAGGCCCTGGTCGGCCAGGCGGCGGAACGTGTCGGCCAGGGTGGCCAGGACCCGCTCGAATCCTTGCTTGTACCAGGCGGCACCCAGCTCTGGGAAGGTGTCGGCGTTGGCGATGATGAGGCGCCGCAGCTGGAGCACCTGGGGCTGGGTGAGGGCGGTCAGGAACTGGCGGGCCAGCCGGATCAGGTCCTTCTCCAGCGAGTCCGCATCGGCGGGGATGTCGGCCACCAAGTCGATCATGGCCTCGATCCGGTCGGTGGTGGCCAGGACGATCTCGGCGAACAGCTTCTCCTTGTCGGCGAAGTGCTTGTACACCGTCTGCTTGGACACGGCAGCCAGCTTGGCGATGTCGTCCATGCTCGTGCCGGCGTAACCCTTCGCCATGAAGGCCGCTGTCGCGGCGTCCATGATCGCCTGGTGCTTGCGAGCGGAGCGTCCGCCGGGTTCGTTCGCTTCCATGTCTCCTCCTCCGAGCGGTCAGTACTGGACAGTCCAGTTCCGTAGTGGGTACGGTACCGTCCTGTCCGACAGTACTGGACAGTCCAGTTCTTGCTTGTTTGGCTTTCAGGGGGATTCCATATGACTCAGGCGATCCGCGTAGCGGTCACCGGCCGCGCTGCCCCGGCTCGGTTCGCCACGCGTGCGCTGCTCGCCTGCGGGGCGGTGGCAGGACCGCTGTTCCTGGGGCTGGGGGTGATCGAGGGTCTGACCCGTACTGGCTTCGACTTCACCCGAAACGCCATCAGCCAGCTCAGCCTCGGCTCGCTGGGCTGGATTCAAGTCGCCAGCTTCCTGATCACCGGCACGCTGGTCACCGGTGGTGCGGCGGGACTGCGGCGGGCGATCGGTCACACCACCGGCGGCACCTGGGCGCCACGCCTGGTCGGCGTCTTCGGCGCGTCCTTCCTGCTCGCCGGGGTGTTCACGGCGGATCCTGGAGCAGGATTCCCGGCAGGTACGCCGGACGGTCCGGCCGCACTGAGTGGGCACGGGGCGGTCCATATGCTCAGCGGCGCGGCGGGCTATCTCGCCCTGTGCGCCGCGTTCTTCGTGCTGGCGCGGCACTTCGCTGCCCACGGCCGGCGCGGCTGGGCCCTGGCCTACCGCCTCCTGCCGGTGGGTGTCATCGCCGGTTTCGCCGGTTCCGCCACCACGGTCGCGGCCTTCACCGCCGCAGCGGGCCTCGGCCTGCTCGCGCTCACCGCAGCCTTCGTCCGGCTGGTCAGCTCCGCTGCGACCGCCCAGCGGTAGCGGCTCCAACTCCCGCCCGCGAAGCAACAACCCGAGAACCAAAGTCCCCAGACAGACAGGATGCCTCGTCATGGCCGCACCGGTGAAAGGCCCCGCCAGCTACTTCCCGTCGATCGAGAAGAAGTACGGCCGCCCGATCGAGGAGTGGAAGGAGTTGATCCGCACCTCGCCCCTGACCAAGCACATGGAACTCGTCGCGTGGCTCAAGTCCGAGCACGGCGTCGGTCACGGGCACGCCAACGCCCTTGTCGCCCACACCCTCGCCGAGCGCGGCAGCAACTGAACCGGGGCCGGGCGTGGGTCCTGCGGGCTGCGGAACCCGCGCCCGGCCCCGGGTGCTGTCGGTTCTCGTGAACATCGAACACGCCGACCGCGGGGCGCCTCCCAGAGTGATGAACAACCGCTCCACAGAAGTTGGTCCAGAGCCGGTTCTTGTGAACAGAACCAGGTGGCTGTTTTGGTTATGGTGCGGGGGCGCCTCGCGTCACCGTGGTGCAGGTCGGCCCGCCGCATTCCACCCCCGTAGCGGCGGGCCGCTCTTTGTCCACGTCTGGCAGTGCGGATCAGCGTCCGTGAGCGCTGCTGTCCCTCGAGCAGCCACCGACGGGTCCGAAAGGGCGCGGCGCGATGGCATGCAGCGCGGTGGTGGGGGCATCTGCTCCGGGACGGCTGGGAGCGCACGGGTACAAGGTGGGAGGGATGGGTCAGCTTGCCAAGGGTAAGGGCTGGCAGTCCCTGATGGCCCGTCCGATCACGGCGGCAACCGCGTTCGAGGGCAGCGAGGGCATCGCTCAGGCTCGGGGTGCGGCCCGCCGGTTCCTGGCCGACGTGCAGGCAGGGCAGGGACTTTCGGTGTCCGGCCGGGTGAGGGCGATGGTGGAACTGGTTGTCAGCGAGCTGGTCACCAATGCCCGTAAATACGCGCCCGGGCCGTGTCGGCTGACCCTGGAAGTCAGCGAAGGGACGGTGAAGGTGACGGTGTGGGACAGCAATCCGGCACTGCCGGTGGCCAGGAGAGCTGACCCTGGCCGTATCGGCCGGCACGGGCTGGAGATCGTCATGGCCGTGTGCCAGGCATTTGAGGGCC
This sequence comes from Streptomyces arenae, assembly GCF_022343545.1. Taxonomy (NCBI): domain Bacteria; kingdom Bacillati; phylum Actinomycetota; class Actinomycetes; order Kitasatosporales; family Streptomycetaceae; genus Streptomyces; species Streptomyces arenae. The sequence goes on along the minus strand of NZ_JAKQYH010000020.1, from coordinate 5,501 downwards.
GCCGAGAGTCGGCCGGCAAGCGCCTGACCGCGGCCATCACGCTGACCGACGACCCGGACGGGACCACCGCCACCAGCCCCATGTGAACTGCACCACGTCTACGGGAGATTGTGGTTTGCCGAACACCTTCGGGGGCGCCCGGCCGCGGGCACAGCACGTTCGGAACAGAGCCGTGGGACGCCTCTCGGCCCGGCAGACCCACACTGAGGTCTGCGGGGCCGGGTCCGACAGGCTCCCGGCCGGCGTGCGCCCTCATGTTCAGCACGTGCCGGGTACGGAGACCTGCACGGTGTGAGCGGCCTGTGCGCCTGCGGACGGAGCACTGCCCCCAGAAAGCTGCCGGAGGGCTTCATATCGGCATGGCTGTGCGGTTCGGCAACTACTCGTCCACGGTCAGTGGCCGCTGATGGCGAGTTCGTAGTCGCCGATGAGATCGCCCAGCAGGGTGCCGGCGGTGAGGTCGCTGGGGACATGGCCGGCCATGTAGAGGCGGGAATAGAGGACTTCGGCCCGCATCCACTCGTAGTCCTCGGCCCGGTGTGGGGCGAGGGCGGTGAGGAAGGCGACGGCCGCGGCGGAGCGGGCGGCGTGGCGGGAGGGATAGGAGTACGGGCCCTTCGCGCCGGGCGTGATGTGCTTGTCCGGGCGCAGGGTGGGGTCCAGGACGAACGGGGCCGGCTGCTTGTCCTTGGCCGCCAGCTGGTCGCTGATCGTCTTGGCCAGCTTCAGCGCTGCTTTGAGCTCAGCCTTCTCGGTCTTGCGCTGCGCGGCGGGGATCAGTTCGCGCTGGTCGTGGAGGTAGAGCTTCCAGATGTCCTTCTTGCCATAAAGCTCCAGCCAGGTTGAGGCCTTCTTCCCGGCCGCTGTGCGGGACTTGGCGAGCGCCTGGACCTGGCGGAGTTCGGCAGTGCGCTCCTTGGCCGACGGCGGAGCCGGGACCTGCCGTGCGGCCCAGGCGGCGAACGCCTTGTCGTCGCGCGTGGTGCCGTGCGCAGCCTTCCACTGCGCGAAGAGGGCATTGGCTTTCTTGTGCTGGTCTGCCGCCTCCTTGCCGATAGTGGCGATCTCGGCATCGGTGAAGAGTGTGGGCGGCGGGTTCTGCTTGATCAGCGCCGTGGCACCGGGCTTCTTCTTCGCGCTGGTGGAGGAGGCGGCCGGAATCAGTTGCGGTCGCAGGAGGCCGATAGCAGCAGCGGCAACGGCGAGCAGCGCGATCACGGCGTACGGCCATTTGATGCCGCGCAGGGTGTTCATGCGACGGGGGTCCTTTCGAAGAGCGGTGCCGTCCGTGTCGGAGCGCTGAAGTGGGTGCGGACGAGACGGCGGACGTCGTTGTCGGGCAGCCCCGGGGTGAGGAGGGACTGGCCGACGACGTACTTGCTGAGGGAGACGGGCCGGGCGCCTAGGCGCAGCAGCAGCCGGTCGGCCGGGGCGGGCCGGATGCCGCCTTTGGTCTCGACAAGCACGTGGCCGGGGTCGAGGGCGGCGGCATGGCCGGCACGGTGGCAGGTGAGGGCACCGTCGAGGGTGACGCGGGTGCCGTGGTCCAGGTCGGCGAGGGCGGCGCGGACGTAGCGAACCTCCGCCGCGGGGATCAGGTCTTTGGCCGTGACGGTGATTCCGGCCTGCTCTAGCACCTCGTCCACGAACGCGGCGGCCTGCGTGTCAAGTTCGCCGTACGCGGTGGCCGGGACCTTCAGGGCGTGCTTGACCGTAGCGCCGCGGCCGTCCTTGGTCTTCACCTCCACCCGGCACAGTCCGTCTTCCGCGTACAGGCGGGCGCGGACCTTCCAGCGGCGGCGCCGGCCCTGGACGTGGGCGTGCCAGGAGCCGAGGTGTTCGGTGTCGAAGTAGGTGCTGAGGTAGTGCGTCGTACGGCGTCCGGCCAGGTCGAGTACGTGGTGGCTGTCGGCGAGCAGGCGAACGAAGGCGCGCGCCTGGTGGAGCGGGATCAGGTACTTGCGGTCAGTGCGGTGCTGCAGGGCCGCCACCGCGTCGACCTCGCCCAGTGTCGCGCCCCGCAGGGCTGTCAGATCCAGCCCCGTCGGGAGCGAAGACGCGGAGGTCACGGTGCCATCACCTGCTCCTGTGATGCGGTATCCGTCCCGGTCCCGGGCTCATCCGGGCTGGCGGGGTAGCGGGCGGAGACGCGGGTGGTCTCGCGTACGTAGTCCACTTCGTCGACGACCACGGACAGCGGTGCCCGGCCGAAGCGGAACGCCACGTCCTGGGTGATCAGGGAAGGGTCCTCGTAGATCCGGTCCAGGGTGAGTTTCACGGTCCGGGTTGGCGCCCCGTAGGACCGGGGATCGTCGACCACCAGCACGGCTACCAGCACGACCGCGTCGAGCGCGACCACCAGCCAGGTCTGGCGCTGCGGCAGCCCGGTGCACAGAGCGATCACCAAGGCGACGAAGGTGTAGGCGACATCCCGGAGAGTGAACGCGGCGCTGCGCAGCCGCACCAAGGAGAGGATGCCGAACAGCCCGAAGCCGACCCCGGCAGGGAACTTTCCGGCGCTGATGGTGCTCATCGCGGCGAACAGGCCGACATTCAGTGCGGCCAGGACCAGCGGCATCGCCGGAGCACTGGGACGGCGCCGGTAGAGGAAGCCGATCAGGATCAGCAGCGCGATGACGTCGAGACCGCCGCGGGCTATGAGATCCGCGGGGGCGATGTGGTCGGTGATGCTCTTGGCGGCGAGCACCGTGACCGCTGCGTGCATGAGGTTGTCCCTTCCGTCACGGCACGTCGGACGGCAGGCCAGTCGCGGCCCGCGGGACACCGCGACCCGAAGGACGGTAGGGATGTCACATGAACAGACCATGAAGCCTTCCCGGCAGCAGGAGGCGGCCGCGCGGGCGGTTAGCCTGGCCGGCATGCACTGCCTGGTCGTCGACGACGAGACCCGCCTGACCGATCTGGTCGTCCGCTACCTCACCGAGTCCGGGCACACCGCCGAAGGCCGCTACGACGGGCCTTCGGGCCTCGCCGCCGCCCGCGACCCCCGCCTGGACGCCGTACTGCTGGACGTGATGCTGCCCGGCCTGGACGGCGTCGAGGTGTGCCGCACACTGCGCGGCGAGGGCATCGACGTCCCCGTGATCCTGCTGACCGCGCGCGGTGCGATCAACGAGCGGGTCTCTGGACTGGACGCGGGCGCCGACGACTACGTGGTCAAGCCGTTCGCCATGGAAGAGCTGCTGGCCCGGCTGCGCGCGATATCCCGCCGCCGCCCGGACCCGGCCGGCCGGCTCCAGGTCGGCGACCTCGTCCTCGACCCCGAGCAGCAGCGGGCCTGGCGGGCAGACACCGAACTGGAATTCTCCCGCCGGGAGTTCGACGTCCTGCGGGTGCTGATGGAGAACGCCGGCCGGGTCGTGAACCGCCTCCAGCTGCTGGATGAGGTCTGGGACGGCGAGACCGACCTGCGCAGCAACGCCATCGACGTCCACGTCTCCAAGGTCCGCGCCAAGGTCGACCGCGCCTTCGACCGTACGACGATCACGACCCTGCGCGGACGCGGCTACCGCCTGGAGACCACCCCGTGAACCTGCACAACGGATTGCGGCGGCTGCCCGTCGTCACCCGCCTCGTCCTGGCCGTCGCCGTCACCATGTCCCTGGTCCTGACCGGGGCGGCCGGACTGGTCTACTGGCGGGTCAAGACAGCCCTGGACCAGCAGCTCAACGACGACCTCACTACCTACCAACGCAGCCTCGACCAGGCCGTGCACGCCCAGGCGCCGCTCCCGCCGGGCCCCAGCGGCAGCCTCCAACAGGTCCTCGACCAACAAGGCCGCGTCCTGCACTCCAGCGATGCGCTGCACCACCAGCTGCTGCTTACCCCCGCCGAGCTGAACGCCGTCGCGCACGGTGCCGCCGTCCGGCGGGACGTCGGCTCCCTGCTGCCTATCACCGCGGACACGCTGCGCCTGCAGGCCAGACGCGTCACGGCGGACGGGCAGCTGCGGATCGTGGTCGCCGCCGTCCGGCGCGGTCACCGTGACGAGGCGCTACGTGAACTCCTCGCGCAGCTCGCCTTCGCCTCCGCCCTGACCCTGATCGCGGCCTCGTACGTCGGCTACCGGACCGCCCGCGCCGCCCTGCGCCCCGTCGAGCGCTACCGCAGCGGCGCGGCCACCCTCGCTGACGGAGCCCAGCACACGCGGCTCGACGTGCCCGCCGACCGCCAGGACGAGATCACCCGGCTCGGGCACACCCTCAACCACATGCTCGACCGCCTCGAAGCCTCCGCAGAACGCGAGCGCCGGTTCGTCGCCGACGCCAGCCACGAACTGCGCACCCCGCTGACCCTGATGCGCGCCGAGCTCGACGTCGCCCTGCACCGCCCCCGCTCCGCCGACGAACTCACCGACACCCTGCGCTCCGTGGACACCGAGGTCCAGCGCCTGATCGACCTGTCCAACGCGCTCCTCGACCTGGAGGAACTCGGCAGCAGCCAGCACCTCACCCGGGCCCGGACACGCCTGGCCGACCTCGCCGAGGCCGCCGTCGCCCCACACCGGCGCACCGCCCAACGAGCAGGGCGGGACCTGACCGTCGACGTCCCCGACGCGACCATCGAGGGCGACGCACGCTGGCTGCAGCCCGCGATCGGCAACCTGCTCGACAACGCCCTGCGCCACGGCCACGGCACCGTCTGCCTCACAGCCATCATCCACGAGGGCAGGCTGCGGCTGTCCGTCACGGACGAGGGGCCCGGCATTCCGCCCAAGTTCCTGCCCCGGGCCTTCGACCGATTCGCCCGCGCCGAGGCCAGCCGCACCAGCGAAGGCTCCGGCCTGGGACTCGCCTTCGTCCACGCCGTCGCCCTCGCCCACGGCGGCACCGCACACGCCAAGAACACCGGTCACGGCAGCGCCGTCACCCTCGACCTGCCCTGCTGAACGACGCGTCGGCTCGGGGCGCCGGCACACGGCGCGGGTATAGCGCCGCCCCTGACGGGCCCGCTGGCGAACGCAAAGAGGCCGACGCCCAGTCCGCGCGAACGCGGAGTGGCAACGGCGCCGGTCAACCGATTTGCCATCGCCCCATCACTGCGCCGCTTCGCTGCTCTCGAAGCTGGCAGGCATTTCGGTTGCTCGGTCTGTGACTGCTGACCTGATCTGTTATCCGGGGTGGGTGTGGCGCTGTGGGTGGGCGGTGTGTCGGTGGCGAAACATTGGTGCCCTGCTGGTCTGCCTCTGTCCATCTGCTGGTCTGCCTCTCGACAGCGGGTTTCTAGGGTTGTTGTCGTCCCCCGGAGAGCGGGCCCCACGGTTCTGCGAACTCTCCAGTGATGCCCCGTGTTTGGAGACACCCCTGATGCGTGTTCTGCCCCGTCGTGCCCTGCTCGCCGCTCCCATCGCCGTGCTGGCGTTCGCTCTGACCGCCTGCGGCGGTTCCGACTCCGGCTCCGACAGCTCCAAGTCCGTGGCCACCCAGCAGCAGGACCAGAACACGGCCGGCGTTGGCGCCGGCGCCGGCGGCGAGAGGGCA
>NZ_JAKQYH010000030.1:0-62112 GCF_022343545.1 Streptomyces arenae | reverse complement strand
GGCGCCGGGGGCGAGGGCCGGGGCCAGGGGGCGGGGGCCGGGGGCCGGGGGCCCGTGCCGAGGGTCTGAATCACGGCAGTGGCGGGGCCTGCTGGGGCGCCTGCTCCTGCCGGTTCCGGCTGGTTTCGGTCGGAGCCGCCGAAGGAGTGCGCGCCGTACTCCGTACGGGGTACCAGACCCGTGTGGACGCTCGCGTGCGGGCGGGGCACGCTGGGAGCTGCGGACCGGCGGTCCGGCCCTTCGGCTCCTGTGGCGGCGAGGAGGTCGACATGCGTACCCGGGTGCACGGCTGGCGGTGGCGGCAGAACCCGCTGCGGCGCAGGTCGGACAGGGTGGAGGCGTGGATCGCGCTGGCCGTCGCGGTCCTCTTGGGCGTGGGTGCGCCCCTGGTCGGGTCGGTGGCCGGGCTGTGGGCCCACGACCGGGCGCGGGCGGTGGCGACGGCGGAGCGGGCCGAGCGGCACCGGGTCCGGGCGGTGGTCGTCGGCAACGCCCCGGAGCAGCTGCCGTCGATCCAGGGCGGCGATGCGGAGCACGCCTACCAGGCGGACGTGCGGTGGACCGAGCCCGGCAAGGGGACCCGGACCGCGCTGGCACGGGTGCCGGCCGGGACCAGGGGCGGTGACGTGGTGGACGTGTGGTTCGACCGGCGAGGGCACGGGGTGGCCCCGCCGCCGGACGAGGTCGCCGTCTGGCAGCACACGGTCACGGTGGGCCTGTGCGGGGCGGGCGGCGCGGCGGCCGTGGTGCTGGTGGGCCACGGCGTGGTCCGCCGGGTGGCGCTGCGCCACCGGCTCGCCGAGTGGGAACAGGAGTGGGCACGCACGGGCCCGGACTGGACCCGCGGCCGCACCTGAACCCGCAGGACCCGGGCCACCGTGAGAACCCCGGAGTCCCCCGCGTCCCCGCCACCCGAAGATCCCCGGCATCCTCCGCTGCCCAGAAGCCCCGGCGCCCCCCACCTCCCGAAAGGCCCCGGCGTGCCGCGCAGCCCGCAGCCCGCAGCCCGCAGCCCGCAGCCCGCAGCCCGCAGCCCAGCGTTCCCCGCCGCCCGGCTACCCTCCGCGCCGCGCAACCCGGAAAACCCGGAATGCCTCCCCTGGAGAACCCCTGTATTCAGCCGCGCCCGCAGCCGCCGTAGCCCGGTGGACCGGCCGGGGCGGGTGGGGCGGTGACCCGACCACCCGTCGTGGTCGGGGTGGTGCCGGGGGCTGCGGGTCGGGGGTCACGACGGGGGGTGCGGGGCCGTGACCAGTGGGTCGCCGCCAGGCGGGCCGGCTCGTCGTGGGTGCGGGCGTCGCGGGGGCCTGGCGAGTCGTCGGACCACCCACGTACGGTGTGATCATCCGCATACTCTCTTCACCAAGGCGGTTGTTGATGGCCCTGTTCGACCTTCCCCTCGACGAGTTGCGCGAACACCGCAGTGCGTCCGTGGCACCCGACGACTTCGACGCCTTCTGGGCCAAGACGCTCCAGGAGGCCCGCGCGCACGACCTCGACGCCCGCTTCGAGCCGGTCGACACCGGGCTGTCCACGGTCGACGTCTACGACGTGACGTTCGCCGGGTTCGGCGGCCACCCGGTCAAGGGCTGGCTGCGGCTGCCGGCCGGTGCCACCGAACCGCTGCCGCTGGTGGTGGAGTTCATCGGCTACGGCGGCGGACGCGGGCTGCCGCACGAGAACCTGCTGTGGGCGTCGACCGGCCGGGCGCACTTCGTGATGGACACCCGGGGCCAGGGCAGCGCCTGGGGCGGCGGTGGCGGCACCGCCGACCCGGTGGGCGGCGCTCCGTCGTACCCCGGGTTCATGACCCGCGGTGTCGACGCGCCCGAGAACTACTACTACCGGCGGGTGTACACGGACGCGGTCCGGGCGGTCGAGGCGGCACGCGCGCACCCGCTGACCGACGCGACGCGGACCGTGGTGCTCGGCGCCAGCCAGGGCGGCGGGATCACCATCGCGGTCGGCGGCCTGGTCCCCGACCTGGCCGCGGTCGCCCCCGACGTGCCGTTCCTGTGCGACTTCCCGCGCGCCACCACGCTGACGGACCGTCACCCGTACCGGGAGATCGGCCTGTTCCTGAAGACCCACCGCGGCCGTTCGGCCGATGTGCAGCGCACCCTCTCCTACTTCGACGGCGTGCACTTCGCGGCGCGCGGCCGGGCCCCGGCGCTGTTCTCGGCGGCCCTGGAGGACCAGACCTGCCCGCCGTCCACGGTGTTCGCGGCCTTCAACTCCTGGGCGCACGAGGACAAGGCGATCGAGGTGTACGACTTCAACGACCACGAGGGCGGCGGGCCGTACCACGAGGCGGCGAAGGTGCGCTGGCTGCGTTCGTACGTCTGAGCAGGCCGGAAGGCCGGCCGGGGTTCTTCGTCCGCGGCCTTCCCTCCGGTCCGACCAGTCGGTATGTTCGGGGTCGCCTGGGCCGCGGCGGCGCGGTCCGGGCTCCCGGCGTACGACGGAGGACCCATGTCCGAGCACGAGCCACAGGTCCAGGGCCACTGCGCACCGCGTTTCGCCGCGGTGCGGGAGGCGTTCGAGGAGAACTTCCGGGACCGCGAGGAGCTGGGTGCCGCCGTCGCGGTGACGGTCGGCGGCGAGACGGTGGTGGACCTGTGGGGCGGCTGGGCCGATCCGGCGCGCACCCGGCCGTGGGAGCGGGACACCGTGGTCAACGTCTGGTCCACGACGAAGGGGCCGGTGGCCCTGTGCGCGCACGTCCTGGCCGACCGGGGGCTGCTGGACCTCGACGCGCCGGTGGCCGACTACTGGCCCGAGTTCGCGGCGGCCGGCAAGGAGCGGGTCCTGGTGCGGCACCTGCTGTCGCACCGGGCCGGGCTGGCGGGCCTGCGGGAGCCGCACTCGTTCGAGGACCTCTACGACTGGGAGCTGACGACCGCGCGGCTGGCGGCGACGGAACCCTGGTGGGAGCCGGGGACGCGGTCCGGGTACCACGCGCTGACCTACGGTTTCCTGGTCGGCGAGGTGGTGCGGCGGGTCTCGGGGCTGCGGCCGGGGGCGTTCCTGGAGCGGGAGGTGACCGGGCCGCTGGGGATCGACTTCACCGTCGGGCTGCCGGAGAAGGAGTCCGAGCGGGCGGCGGAGCTGGTGCATCCACGGGTGGTGTCCGAGAGCGAACAGGCCGCGATCTTCAGCCAGTTGACGCCGGTGGCGATCGCGGCGCTGGCCAACCCGGCGGCGGGCGCCGCGGAGGCGAACACCCCGCGGTGGCGGGCCGCCGAGATCCCGGCGGCCAACGGGCACGGCACGGCCCGCGCGGTGGCGGCGCTGTACGGCGTCTTCGCGGGCCGCGGCGAGTACGGCGGCCTGCGGGTGCTGTCGCCCGAGGCGGCGGAGCGGGTGCGTGAGGGGCAGGGCAGCTGCCGTGACCTCGTTCTGGGGGCGGGTTTCGAGCACGAGACCGAGGTCGCGCTGGGGCTGTGGCTGAGCGGGGCGAACGGCTCGTACGGGCCGAATCCGCGGGCCTTCGGGCACGACGGCTTCGGCGGTTCCTGCGGGCTGGCCGACCCGGAGGCCGGGGTGTCGCTCGGGTACGTGATGAACCGCATGGGCGGCCGGATCGCCGACGACCCGCGGAAGACGGCCCTGGTCGACGCCGTCTACGCGAGCCTGTGAGGCCCACCGGGTTTCGGCCGAACCCGCCGGCCGCTCTTCCCTGATGGTTTAGACCAATGCTAGATGTGGTCGCGCACCGAACCCGCACGGCTACGTCTTGTCATCGAGGCCTGTCCGCAGGCCCGTTGGCGAAGCCTTGTCACCCACAGGAGGCGCGGCATGGCCCGCACCACCCCGCACGACCGTCCCGAGAGCGAAGCACAGCCGCTGTACTGGCGGATCGCGACACGACTGCTCGGTGAACTGCACGAGGGCACCATCCCGCCGGGGGAACGGCTGCCCTCGGAACGGGAGTTGGCACGGCACTTCGAGGTCAGCCGGGAGACCGTCCGGCAGGCGCTGGAGGTGCTGCGGCACAGCGGCCTGGTCGCCACCGACCGGCGTGGCAGTCACGCCACACTGCCTGGCCGGCCGGTGGAGAGCCCGGTCTCCCTGGCCTTCCCGGTGGGTGCCGGGACCACGGACCACGGCGCGGCCGACCGGGCCACGGTGACCTGGGAGGAGCCGCCGCCGGAGCACGCGGCGGCGCTGGGGCTGGCCCCGCACCGGCCGACCCTGGTGCACCGCTACGAGTCCGCCTCGCCCGACGGCCGGCCCCTGCGCACCGCCGTGACCTCGTTCTCGGTGGTGGCCCTGAACGAGGTCGAGGAGCTGGGCCGCTACCGGGACCGGGCGGACGGCGCCGCCGCCGCACAGCTGCGCCGGGCCTACGACTGGATGCGCAAGGCCGGCCTGGCCCTGCACCACCGGGACTCGATCACCCAGGTCGCGGACGCGGCCACGGTCCGGGTGACCCGCCGGGTGCACGACCAGTACGCCCGTCCGCTGGAGATCACCGATCTGGTGGTGGACGCCCAGCAGGACACGCTGGTCTACGAGTTCACGGTGCCGGCGGCGCGGTGACCCGGGTGGCCGTCACCAGGCGGGCCCGGGGGCTGCCGTCGTCGCGTGCGCCGAACCCGGGCAGCGCGTACAGGTCCACCGTGAATCCCGCCCGCTCCAGGTCCCGCAGCACCGCCCCGAGCCGGAAGGCCCGGTAGTACATGACGAACGGCGGCCGCCACAGGGCGTTGCGCACCCGCATCACGGCGTCGAAGCCGAGCAGCATCCAGAATCCGGGGCCGGTGGGGCGGGGCGGGGCGAGCACGGGGAAGGCGAAGGTGCCGCCGGGCCGCAGCGCCGAGTGGACCCGGCCGAAGAGACCGGGCAGTTCCCGGGGCAGGAAGTGCCCGAACGCACCGAAGCTGACGACCAGGTCGAAGGCGGCTTCGAACGGCAGGGCCCGGGCGTCGGCCTGCACCCAGCTCACGGCGGGGCCGTCGGGCGGGGGCAGGCGCCGGGCGACGTCGAGCATGCCGGCGCTGAAGTCGACGCCGGTGACGCTGGTCCGGCACACCCGGGCCAGCACGTCCATACCGGCGCCGGTGCCGCAGCACAGGTCCAGGCCGTCCTCGAAGGGGCCGAGCGGGGTGAGCGCCTCGGCGACCGCCTCCAGCACCGGATCCGGGGTCCGGAAGGGGGTGTGGTCGAACTTCGGGGCCAGCAGGTCGTAGCCGCGCTCGACCGAGGACAGGGCCTGCACGGCGAGTTCTCGGAGACTCGGTCCTTCGGGGCTGAACATCCGGCCAGCCTACGGGAGCAGCCGGCGCCGGACACGGCGGAGGCGCGGCCCGCGTACGGGACCGCGCCTCCGCCGGGACTCACGCCACGGTGAGCGTGAGGGCCCCCGTGTAGGTGGAGCCGGCGGTGATGGCCGTCTCCGTGCCGTCGACCGTCAGCTTCACGGACCTGCCGCGCGGCGCGGTCACCGAGGCGTCGGCGGCGAGGGTGAGGCTGGTCAGGTACGACGTTCCGGTGACCGTCCAGGTCGAGCCGCTGTTCAGCCGGACGACCACCCCGTTGTTGACGGCGGCCTGCACGGTGTTGGTGACGATGCCGAGCTCGTAGAAGGTGGACGCGTCGATCGAGGACACCCGGTGCTTGGTCCTGGTGGCCGAGATGACGCCCTCGACGGTGGAGCCCTCGAAGGTGAGGACCATGTTCTTGCCGCCCCGCATGCCGTTGTAGAAGTCACCCTTCAGCTTGATGGAGCTGAAGGTGGCGGCGCCGTCGGTGGAGTGGACGGCGGTGACGTCGAAGGAGGAGTTCTTGGCGGGGTCGGTGGTGGGCTCGGTGTAGACGCCGACGTTCATCATCTTGCCGTTGACGGGGACCGGGCCCGGGTCGTCCAGCTCGATCATCTGCAGGATGACGCCGTCGCGCGGGTTGAGGCGGGCGCCCTGCGAGCCGTCGACCTTGATGGTGGTCTGCTGGCCCTTGTTGAGGAAGGTGGCCCGCTCGGAGTTGATGACGGTGCCGCCGTCCAGGGTGAGTTGGCCGGCGCCGAAGAACATGTAGCCGAAGTGGCCGGAGTTGACCACGGTGTTGCGCTCCGGGATGCTCCGCAGTTCGGCGTTGGAGAGGCCGAGTGCCAGCTCGGTGTTGAGGGCCGCGACGGCGTCGCGGGTGCTGTCGCCGTAGTGCACGACCGCCGCGGGACCCGCGATGATCGTCGCGTAGGAGCCCACGTCGAAGCGGGAGCCGAGCACGCGGACGGTGGCGTCGCCGATGGCGTAGGTGCCGTAGCCGTAGTCGCCGGTGTTGCCGACGTGGCTGTTGATCGCGGTCAGCTTCAGGCCGCTGCCGCCCTCGACCGACAGCGCGCCCCAGGTCTCCGAGAACACGGTGGAGTTGAGGTAGGTGGCGACGCTGTTCTTGCCGATGAGGTTGGTGGCGCGGACGTTGCCGTCGAGGCCCAGCATCCAGGGCACGGACTCCATGTACGGGGTCTCGACGGTGGCCTGGTAGTCGGCGGGCAGGACGCCGTTGCGGGCGCGCAGGAAGGAGTCCTTGACGAGGACGTTGGCGCCGCCGTTGGCGATGACCGTCGTGCGGACCACGCCCGTGTTGCTGACTCGGGCGCCGTCCACGACCAGCTTGGTCGAGGAGCCGTCGCCGACCACGGCGGCGCCGTACCCGGCGAAGTCCGAACGGCCGTTGCCGGTGAAGTTGATCGTCGCGCCCTGGAGGGTGTAGCTGCCGCTCTCGACGTAGACGCCGTTGAAGCACTCGCCGGTGGAGGTGATCGAGACGCCCCGGGCGGCGGCGTCGGTGACCTTGCCGCCGCGGACGGCGGAGAGCACGGACTTGGCGGAGTCGACGCCGGACGAGCCGACGTACAGGGCCTGCCGGAAGGGGAAGGTCAGGGTCTCGTAGGTGACGTCGTTGGACCCGGCGACCGTGAGGACGACGTCACCGCGGTAGGTGCCGGCCTGGATGAGGGTCGCGGTCCCACCGGTCGCGGTGAGCAGCTGGCCGGTCTCCACGCCGTCGACGGTCAGGCTGATGTCGTACCCGTCCGGAGCGACGATCCGGCCGCCCTCGCCGATGGTGAGCCGGCTGACCCGGGCGGTGGCGGCGAGTTCGTACGTCTCCCCCGCGGCGACCGAGATCGTCCTGCCGGCCGCCTTCGGCGCGGCGGTGGCGGTGCCGGAGGCGGCCGGGACGAGCACGGCCGCTGCTGTGGCGGAACCAGCGATCAGGAACGAGCGTCGGGATGTCAGCGTCATTGCAGGCCTTTCCACGGGTGGAGTGCGCCGTCGCGCAGAGTCACGAGTCGCCGGTCGAAGCCGGGGCGACAAAGGCACCTGGGGTGCGCAGGTCGGAGTGAACCAGCCTGGACAGAGGCAGGACAGGCGTTGCGCACACGCATCCCGGAACCCGATGGCTTCGATCGCGGGGCCCACTTCATGGCGACTACACAGAGTTGCCACAGCGCATGCCGGTGGGCACGCACGACGGCGAGGCGGACGGCCCGCATGCCGTCCGCCTCGCCGTGTCCCGGCAGGCGCGCTACGCCGGTGCGCTACGCCGGGGCGATCATCCCCGCCGACAGGTCGATGTCCGCCCCGCACAGTCCCGGCATCGCGAGCAGGGCGACCAGTGCCCGCGCGACCTCGTCCTCCTCGACCAGCCGGCCGAGCGCGGCGCGGGAGGCGAAGTCCCGTTCCGCCTCCTCGACGGTGCAGCCGGTGAGTTCGGCGGTGAGGCGGAAGTTGCGGTCCATGCGAGGCCCCCGGACCGGGCCCGGGGACAGAGAGTTGACCGCGACACCCCGCGGGCCGACCTCGCCGGCCAGGGTCCGGGTGAGGCCGATCAGCGCCATCTTGGACGCCGTGTACGGCGTCCGGTTGAGCAGCGGGCGCTTGCCGCTGACCGAGGCGACGTTGACGATGTCACCCCGTCCGGCGGCCAGCATGGGCGGCAGGAACGCCCGGCACATCAGGTAGACACCACGTACGTTGGCGGCGAACACGTCGTCCCACTCGTCGGGTTCGATGTCGACCAGGGGGCGCACCGGGCCCGCCACGCCCGCGTTGTTGACGAGCAACGACACGTCCTCGTCGGCGAGTCCGTCGGCCAGGGCGCGTACGGAGGCCGGGTCGGAGACGTCGCAGACGGCCGTGCGGGCCGCATCGCCCACCTCGGCGGCCGCCTCGGTGAGGGCCCGCTCGTTCCGGCCGGTCAGGACGACCCGGGCCCCGGCGGCGGCGAGCGCCTGCGCGAAGGCCCGGCCCAGCGGTCCGCCCCCGCCGGTGACCAGAGCCGTACGGCCTTGCAGGGTCACGCCTTGTTCCAGGGCAACTCGTCGCCGGCCGCCTTCGCGGCCCGTACGTCACCGGAGCGGGCGTGGCCCTCGAACAGCTCGACCCGGGACGCGCGTCCGCACAGCCGCCCGAGCAGGGCCTGCGAGGCGGTGTCGGTGACCTCCTGGTAGGTGACCGTCTTCAGGTACTTCCCCACCCACAGACCGCCGGTGTAGCGGGCGGCCCCACGTGTGGGCAGCACATGGTTCGTCCCGATGACCTTGTCGCCGAAGGACACGCAGGTGCCCTCGCCGAGGAAGAGGGCGCCGTACTGGGTCATCCGTTCCAGGGCGAGACGCGGCTCGGCGGTCAGCACCTCGACGTGTTCGAAGGCGAAGGCGTCGGCGAGTTCGTACAGTTCGTCGGTCGAGTCGACGACGTGCACCTGGCCGTGGTCGCGCCAGGCGGGTTCCGCGTAGTCACGGGTGGGCATGGCGGGCAGGATGCGCTCGACCTCGGCGATGGTCCGCTCGGCGACCTCGCGGGAGGTGGTGATCAGGACCGCCGGGGAGTCCGGGCCGTGCTCGGCCTGGGAGAGCAGGTCGACGGCGCAGACGAACGGGTCGGCCTGCTCGTCGGCGAGGACGAGGATCTCGGTGGGTCCTGCGAACAGGTCGATGCCGATCTCGCCGAACAGCTGCCGCTTGGCCTCGGCGACATAGGCGTTGCCGGGCCCGGCGATCAGGTTGACGGGCTCCATGGTGTCGGTGCCGACGGCCATCGCGGCGACCGCCTGGACGCCGCCGAGCAGCCAGATCTCGTCGGCGCCCGCGAGGTGCATGGCGGCGACGGTGGCGGCGGGGATCTCACCGTGGATGGGCGGGGTGCAGGCGACCACGCGCGGTACGCCGGCCACCTTGGCGGTGACGATGGTCATGTGGGCGGAGGCGGTGAGCGGGTAACGGCCGCCGGGGATGTAGGCGCCGGCCGCCTGCACCGGGACGTGCTTCTGGCCGAGCTTCACACCGGGCAGCGTCTCCACCTCGAACTCGCCCATGGAGGCGAGCTGGTGGCGGGCGAAGGTGCGGACCTGTTCCTGGACGAACGTGATGTCGTCGATGACCTGCCGGGGCACCGAGGCGACGATCTTCTCGACCTCCTCGGCGCTCAGCCGGAAGGAGCCGGGGCTCCAGTTGTCGAACTTCTCGGAGTACTCGCGGACGGCCGCGTCACCGCGTTCGCGGATGTCCGCGATGACACCGGCCACCGTCTCGCGCACCTGCCCGAGGGAGGCGGCCACCTCGGACTTGGGCACGGCGTGCTTGAGGATCTCTGCCACGACTGCGGCCTTTCTTCGGGTCTTCAGGGGATCGGCGGGTTCAGACGGGGGGTGCTTCGAAGAGCACGTCGGGGTCGTTGAACTGCTCCTTGGCGACCGACTCGCTCATCGGGTCGGCGGTGCCCCACTGGTCCTGGGTGACCGGGTCGGCCACGTCGTGCCGGCCGGGGTGCCACAGGTCCTCCTCCAGGACGGCGAGTTCGGTGGTGTACTCGACGGTGTTGCCGTGCGGGTCGTGGAAGTACGAGAAGGTGTTGTCGCCCGCCAGGTGGCGTCCCGGGCCCCAGGTGAGCCGGGTCCCGGCGCGCAGCGCACGGCCGGTGCCGCGCATGTACTCCTCCACCCCGCGCATCTCGAACGAGGCGTGGTGCAGCGACACGTGGGGGCCGCGCGCGATGGCGAAGGAGTGGTGCAGCGGACTGCACCGCAGGAAGTACATGAGGTCACCCATGTGCGTGGAGTACAGGGTGTCGGTGAGGCGGAACCCGAGGTGCTGGATGTAGAAGTCCCGCAGCCCCTCCGGGTCCTGGGAGTTGACCACGCAGTGGGAGAGCCGCACCGGGACGGCCTCGCGCTCCTCGATCCTGCGGTGGGCGCGGGTGGACACGTCCGCGGAGACCTCCACGACCCGGCCGTCCGGGTCGAAGAAGCGCAGCCCGTACCCGCCGCCGGGGGTGTCCAGCGCCCGGGGCTCGTGGATGATCCGCACCCCGGCCCGGCCCAGCCGCACCGCCAGTTCGTCGACCGCCGTGGCGGACACCGCCCCGAAGGCGACCAGGTCCATCCGTTTCCGTTCGTCCTTGCGGATCCGGACGATGTACTGCTCGGGGCTGCCCTCGGCGGCGAAGAACGCGAGGCCACTGTCGTTCGCGACCTCGGTCAGCCCCCAGGTGGTGCCGTAGAAGGCCCGCTGGGTGTCGAAGTCCGGTACGGCCAGGTCGACATGGCGCAGATGGCTGATGGGCTGGAAGGTCATGCGTGGCTCCTGACGGTGTTGCGCTGGTGGCCGAGGCCGGTGATCTCGGCATCGATGACGTCACCGGGTTGGAGGAAGACCCCCCAGTGCGCGCCGTTGCCGGCCGGGGATCCGGTGAGCAGCAGGTCGCCGGGGCGCAGGGTGGTGGTCGTGGAGGCGTAGGCGATCAGCCGCGGGATATCGAAGATCATGTCCTTGGTGGACTCGTCCTGCCGGACCACTCCGTTGTGCCGCAGGGTGATCCGCAGGTCGCCCGGGTCGCCGACGAAGTCCGCGGGGACGAGGAAGGGCCCGGTCGGCAGGAAGGTGTCGGCGTTCTTGGCGGTGAACCAGTCGGTGCCGATGGCCTTGAGGTCGGGGCGGTACAGCCGGTCGCGGGTGGTCAGGTCGTTGCTGATCGTGTAGGCGGCGACGTACGACATGGCGTCCTCGGCCGGGATGTCCTTGCCCGATCTGCCGATGACCAGGGCCAGTTCGAGCTCCCAGTCGTGCTGTTCGCCGAGTGCGGGCAGCACGATGTCGTCGTACGGTCCGCACAGGGCGCGCGGTGAGCCGAGGAAGATGTACGGGACCCCGCTCCGGATCCGCTCGTCCATCATCTTCTCGGCGTCGGCGCGGGCCTCCTGCGGGGTGGCGCCGTGCACGCTCGCCTTCTCGCTGGCGACGATGTCGACCACGTGCTTGCGGTAGTTGGCGCCGCTCTGCAGGATCTGGCCCGGCTCGATCGGTGTCAGGACCCGCAGGTCCGCGAGGTCGTGCCAGGTGCCGTCGGCGGAGGCGGCCAGCTCGTGCAGCCGGGGCAGCCAGGCGTCCCAGTCCTCGAACAGTTCGCGCACCGACTCGGCCTGGTCGGAGAGGTCGCGGACCCGCGGGCCGGCGACCAGGCCGGGGAAGGCGGCTGCGCCACCGTGGAAGGTGCCGAGCGCGAAGGGTCCGGCATGCAAGGGGGAAGGTTCGGGCACGGGCGGCTCTCCTCGTACGGGTGGGGGCTCGCCTTCGACGCTAGGCATCGCGCGCGGTCGGCGGAAATGGCCGTTCGCGATGGCTGCCATCACCGGCGGTCCCGGCCCCGGCCTGGAGATATGCGGCGGTGGCGGGCGGACGGCTCCATCGCCGTCGGGGATGGATGACGTCCCCCTTGCCGATGACTCGATCCGTTGACCCTGCACGTACCGCCGACCAGGCTCGGAGCACCCCACCCCGAGGAGTACGCCGTGGTCGTCGAGCATGCCGAGCTGACCGTAGAGGCCGGTCGTGAGCAGGAGTTCCAGGAGGTGTTCGGCAAGGCCCGCGAGGTGCTCGCCGGGGCCGACGGGTTCCGCTGGGCCGAGTTGCTGAGCTGCGTCGAGCGCCCCCGGGTCTTCCTGCTGCTCGTCGGCTGGGACTCGGTCGAGGCGCACACGGCCGGCTTCAGGGAGTCCGAGCGGTTCGCCCGCTGGCGGGCCCTGGTCGGGCCGTTCTTCGCCGCCCCGCCGGCCGTGGAGCACTACCGCGAGCTGGGCGACCGCTTCACCGGCTGACAGCCGCCGCGTCCCGGCCGGCCGGCCCCCACCTGTCTGTCTTTCTACTTCGCAAGGATCGCCCATGCCCGTGAACAAGGTGCTCGTCGTCGGTGGCGGCATCACCGGAAGCGTGCTGTGTCTCGCCCTCGCCCAGCGCGGGGTCGAGGCGGAGCTCGTCGAGATCTCGCCCCAGTGGTTCGGGGTGGGTCATGGCATCACCATTCAGGGCAACGCGCTCAAGGCGCTGCGTTCGGTCGGTGTGCTGGACCGGGTGCTGGCCCGGGCGGTGCCGTTCGACCACATGCGGCTGCGCCGGGCGGACGGCGGTCTGATCACCGAGCTGGAGACCCCGCACACCGGGGGTGCGGACCTGCCGTCCACGGCGGGCGCGCTCCGCTCCGACCTTCAGGACGCGCTGTGCGACGCGGTGCACGCGCACGGCGTCCGGGTGCGTCTGGGTCTGAGCGTCGACCGCCTCGACCAGTCGCCGGACCATGTGGACGTCACCTTCACCGACGGCTCCGCCGGCCGCTACGACCTGGTGGTGGGCGCCGACGGCATCAACTCGGCGATGCGGGCGCGCATCGGCATCACGGCGCGGCCCCGGCCGGTCGGCATGTCGATCTTCCGGGTGGTGGCCCGGCGCCCCGCCGAGATGGACTGCGCCGAGGTGTACTACGGCGGGCCGCGGTACAAGGCCGGCTACAGCCCGATATCCGACGACCAGTGTTACGCGTACCTCCTCGACGAGAACCTGGACGCCTCGCTGATCGGTCCGCGCGCCTCGCTGGACCTGATGCGGGAGCGCGGCGCGGGCTACGGCGGCACCTGGGGGAGGATCCTCGCCGGGCTGCCGGACGACACGGCGGTGGACTACCGCTGGATCGAGGCGGTGCTGGTGGACGAGCCGTGGCACCGGGGCCGGGCGGTGGTGATCGGTGACGCGGCGCACGCCTGTCCGCCGCTGATCGCGCAGGGTGCCGCGATGTGCATGGAGGACGCGGTGCTGCTGGCTGACCTGGTCACCGCCGACGCGCCGGTGGCGGTGGCGCTGGAGCGGTTCATGGCCCGGCGGTTGCCGCGGGTGCGGATGGTGCTGGACAACTCGCTGCGGCTCGCCGAGTGGGAGATCCACCCGGACACCCCGGGTGCCGACCCGGCGCGGATCATGTCGGAGACGCTCGCCTCGCTGACGGCCGCCGCATGAGCGCGCCCGTCGTCGACTTCCACGGCCATCTCGCGGTCCCGGAGGCCGACGCGCTGGTCGCGGGCACCGGGGGTCTCGCGGCGGAGCTGGCCGCCGAGCAGCGCGCCCACTCGCCGGCGTCACTGGCCGCGAACCGCGCCCAACTCCGGCGTCTGGGAGGGAAGCTGACGGACGTCGGGGCCCGGCTCGCCGACCTGGACGCGATGGGTGTGGACATCCAGGTGGTGGGCCCGATGCCCATGCACCACTACTGGGCGGGCCCCGGGCTCGCGGTGCGGCTGGCCCGGACCGTCAACGAGGCGGTGGCCGGGCACCGGGCCGCCGCGCCCGGGCGGCTGCACGGCCTGGGCACGGTCCCGCTCCAGCACCCGGACCTCGCCGTCGCCCTGCTGGACGACGCGGTCACCGAACTCGGCCTGTCCGGGATCAGCGTCTCCACCAGCGTCGAGGGCCGCGAGCTGGCGGACCCGGCGCACGACCAGGTCTGGCAGAAGGCGGAGGAACTGGGCGCGGTGGTGTTCGTGCACCCCTGGGGCTGTTCACTGGGTGACCGGCTCGCCTCGCACTATCTGGGCAACACGGTCGGCCAGCCCACCGAGACCACGGTCGCGCTCTCGCATCTGATCTTCTCCGGGGTGCTGGACCGCTTCCCCCGGCTGAAGCTGGTAGCCGCGCACGGCGGCGGCTACCTGCCGACGTACGCCGGCCGCTCGGACCACGCCTGGCGGGTACGGCCGGACGCGCGCGGCTGTGCCGAACCGCCGAGTTCGTACCTGCGGCGGATGTGGTTCGACGCGCTCGTCTACACCCCGCGTGCGCTGCGCCATCTGGTCGAGGAGGTGGGCGCGGACCGGGTGGTGCTCGGCACCGACCACCCCTTCGACATGGGGGTGACCGACCCGGTGGCGCGGCTGGACGCGGCCGGTCTCGATCCCGCCGACCGGGACGCGATCGCCGGGGGCAACGCCCTCGGCCTGCTGAAAGGACACCCGTGATGCCCCCCACCCCTCTCGGTCCCGTCGAGGAGGAGCTCGCCAAGGCCCGGGCCGCGTACCGCAACCGGGGCCGCTGGGGCGAGGACGACGTGCTGGGCACGCTCAACTTCGTCGACGACGCGATCCGCGCGCACGCCGCGAGTCTGGTCCGGCGCGGCCGTTGCTTCTCGCTGGCCGCGAGCACCCGGGGTCTCCCGCCCCGTTCGGGTGGCGGGCGGGACCAGGCCGTGGCGGAGCCGCGGCCGTCCACCCGGTGGAGCACGGCCGTGACCGGTGCCGAGCGGCTGCGGGACGCCTTTACCGGCCGCGGGGTACTCCTCGACGTCGGCCGGGCGTTCGGTGACGCGCACGGTGAACTCCCCGACGGTTTCCCGGTCCTGGAGGAGCACCTGCGTGACACCGCCGAGGCGCAGGGCGCCACGTCGAGTGTGCGCCGCGGTGACATCGTCCTGGTCCGCACCGGCCGGCTGGGCCGGGTGCGGCGGCTGGGCGAGTGGGGCGGGTACGCCGACGGGGACGCGCCGGGTCTGTCCTTCACGACCCTGGGCTGGCTGCACCGCACGGAGATCGCGGCCGTCGCCACCGACACCTGGGGCGTGGAGGTGCGGCCGGACGAGTTCGCCGGGCCGGCCGGGTCGCCGCTGCACCGGGTCGCCGTCCCGGACATGGGTCTGCCGCTGGGCGGGATGTGGGACCTGGAGGCGCTCGCGGAGGACTGCGCGGCCGACGGTGTCCATGAGTTCCTGCTGGTCGCCGCGCCCCTGCCGGTCAGCGGCGCGGCCGATGTCCCTGTCAACCCCATCGCAGTCAAGTGAGTCCGCACGTGAACACGAACCGTTTCTCCGGCACCCTGCACCTTCCCGGCGACGAGGACTTCGAGGAGGCGGTGTACGGGCGTGTCTTCAACGCCCGCCGTCCGGCCGACCGGGTCCCCGCCGCCGTCCTGAGGGCGGTCACCGAACAGGACGTCGTCGAGGGCGTCCGGCTCGCCCTGGAGCGGGGCTGGCAGGTCGCCGTGCGCTCCGGCGGCCACAGCTGGGCCGCCTGGTCGGTGCGCCGGGAGGCGCTGCTGATCGACCTCGGCGGTTTCCGCGAGATGGCGTACGACGAGACGACCGGGATCGTGACGGCCACCCCCAGCGTCAAGGGCGGCGACGAACTCAACCCGTATCTCGGTGGGTTCGGGCGGTTCTTCAACGGCGGGCACTGCCCGTCCGTCGGCATCGGCGGTTTCCTGCTCCAGGGCGGCCAGGGCTGGAACGCGCGCGGCTGGGGGTGGGCCGCCGAGAACATCGTGGCGATCGACGTGGTCACGGCGGACGGCGAGCTGGTGCGGGCGGACGAGACGGACCACAGCGACCTGTTCTGGGCGGCGCGCGGCGCGGGCCCCGGTTTCTTCGGCGTGGTCACCCGCTTCCACCTGCGGACCCGGCCGTTGCCGAAGCACCTGGCGCACACCGTGCACGGCTATCCGCTGGACCTCTTCGACGAGGTCATGACCTGGCTGCACGACACCCACCACACGGTCGGCGACCTGGTGGAGATCGTCGCCCTCACCCAGACCCCGCCGGATCTCGACGAGCCGGTGCTGCTGGTCACCGGGGTCTCGATGACGGACACCCCCGAGGAGGCGGCGAAGGCGCTCGCGCCCCTGCACGCCAACCCGTACGCCGACCGCGCGCTGTTCCGGGTGGAGGCACGACCGACGACGCTCGCCGAGCAGTTGGCGGGCCAGCGCACCGCCAACCCGGAGGGTCACCGGTACCTCGTCGACAACGCGTGGCTGACCGGCACCGCCGAGGAGGTGGTCCCGGCGATCCGGAAGGCGTTCACCGCGCATCCGACCCGGGGGACCTTCACCATCTGGTTCTCGATGGCCCCGCTGCGGCAACTGCCCGACATGGCCTTCTCGTTGCAGTCGGAGATCTACTGCGCCAGTTACGTGGTGTACGACGATCCCGCGCGGGACGCGGAGCTGCGCGGCTGGCTGGACTCGGCCATGGCGGCGATGGAGCCGGTGACCGTCGGCCAGTACCTGGGCGATTCCGACTTCACGGTGCGGCAGTTGAGGTTCATGGGGGACGAGCAGTGGCGGCGGCTGAACGGGATCCGGGCCGTGCGTGACCCCAAGGGCGTGTTCGCCGGCCACCTGAGCGCCGGGACCGTCACCAACACCAACCACTGGGAGCAGTGAGCCATGCGTTTCGCGACGTACGAGCACGAGGGCGAGGAGCGCGCCGGTGTGGTGCGGGACGGGGTGATCCATCCGCTGCCCGCGGGGGTGAGCCTGCTGTCGCTGGTGGAGGCGGGGACGCTGGACGCGGCGGGCGTGGCGGCCCTGGACGGGCCGGGTGGGCCGGCCGTGGCCCGGGTGCGGCTGCTGCCGCCGCTGAAGCCGCCGTCGATCCGGGACTTCGTCGGTTTCGAGGCGCACATCGAGGGGGTGTCCAAGTCGCTGGACGGTCTGGAGCACGTGCCCGAGGAGTGGTACCGGGCGCCCAACTTCTACTTCACCAACCCCCATGCGGCCTACGGCGCCCACGACGACGTGCCGGTTCCGGCGGGCTGCTCGGTGCTCGACTTCGAACTGGAGGTCGGCGCGGTGATCGGCCGGGCCGGCCGGGACCTCACTCCCGAGGAGGCCGGGGACCGCATCGTCGGGTACCTGGTCTTCAACGACTGGTCGGCCCGTGATCTCCAGAAGCCGGAGAAGAACCTCGGCCTGGGCTTCTCCAAGGGCAAGGACTTCGCCAACACGCTCGGCCCCTGCCTGGTGACCGCCGACGAGGTGGCGGACCGGCGGGATCCGGACGGCTTCCTGGACCTGGAGATGACCGTCACCCTGAACGGGCGGCTGATCGGCCGGGACACCCTCGCGAACGCCTCCTGGACCTTCGAGGAGATGATCGCCTACGCCAGCCGGGACGCCTGGGTGCGCCCCGGGGACATCCTGGGCTCGGGGACCTGCGGCTGGGGCGCCCTGGCGGAGTTCTGGGGGCGGGCCGGGGAGCGCGTCCCGCCGCCGCTGAAGCCCGGCGACGAGGTCACGCTGACCGTGGAGAGGCTCGGCACGGTGTCCAACAGGATCGTGCCCGGACGGGCGGACGCCTATCTTCCGCGGGCCCGCAAGAGGGGCCGCACGCCCCGCCCGTAGCATCCGGAGCTGTGGCGGCCCTGTGTCTCGCGCAGGGCCGCCACCTGCGTGTATCCGGGGCTTCAATGGCTGTCATCACATCTTCCTGAGAGTGTGGCGGCCCCCCTTCCTCGACCGCCGTCCGCTCGTTAACCTCGCGTTTCACCGAAGCTTCAAGGACGTGGCCGGCCGGAAGGGGACATCCGTGGGTCTCGGAGCGATCGATCTCAATCTTCTGGTGGCGCTGGAAGCACTCCTGGAGGAGAAGAACGTCACCCACGCGGGTGTCCGTCTCTCCACCAGCCAGTCGGCGATGAGCGGCTCGCTGGCCCGGCTGCGCCGGCACTTCAACGACGAGCTGCTGATCCGGGTGGGCCGGGAGTACGAGCTGACACCGCTCGCGGAGCGGCTGCTACCGGTCGTCCAGGCCTCGCTGCAGAAGGCCGAGGAGGCGTTGTCGCTCACCCGGCACTTCGATCCGGGGCGCAGCCGCCAGCGGTTCTCCGTGGTCATGTCGGACTACGTGATGACGGTGTTCGTGGAGCCGCTGCTGCGGGTGATCGCCGCCGAGGCGCCCGGTGTCCGGATCGACTTCCACCCGATCGTCGACGGCCAGCTGGAGACCGAGACGCATCTGCGCTGCCACGACCTGATGATCGTGCCGCTCGGCTACCAGCTGCCCGGGGTGAGCGAGGCCGTGATGCACGACCGGTTCGTGTGCATCGTCGACCCGGACAACCCGCGGCTGGTGGACGGCCGGCTCACCCTGCGGGACCTGGCGGAGATGCCGCACGCGGCCTGCGCCATCGGCAAGAGCCACACCCCGGCCGAGCGCCAGCTGGAGACCCTGGGGATCTCCCCGAAGGTGCAGGTCAGCACGCCTGGCTTCAGTGTGCTGCCGTTCCTGGTGAGCGGCACGGACCTGGTGGCGATGGTCCCGGAGCGGCTGGCGCGGCGCTACGAGGACTTCGCGCGCTGTGCGGTCGTACCGGCGCCGTTCCCCGACGTGCCGCTGGTGGAGGCCATGTACTGGCACCACAACCGGCACGCCGACCCGGCGCACCGCTGGCTGCGGGACACCGTGCGCCGGGTCGGGACGGCGCTCGGGGAGGAGGCGCAGCTGGAGATCGCCGGGGCGGATGCCAGCCATCCGGAGAGCGCGTTTCCGGAGCTGTCCGCGGCTTCCTAGCGTGGACGGGAGGACATCCCGCACGCCCCTGGAGGAAACCGTGGAAGCCGTGAGCCGCACGCGCCTGGCGGGCCGTACCGTCGTCGTCACCGGAGCCGCGCAGGGACAGGGAGCCGCGGAGGCGGCCGCCGCCGCCCGGGAGGGTGCCACGGTGGTCGCGGCCGACGTGCTGGACGAGGCAGGCGAGAAGCTCGCCGCGGCCCTGCGCGCCGACGGCCTCGACGTCCGGTACGCCCACCTGGACGTGACCTCGCCCGAGGACTGGGCGGCGCTCGCGGACTCCCTCGACGTGGTGCACGGTCTGGTGAACAACGCGGGCATCCCGATGCGGGCCCGGCTCGGCCAGGTCGGGCTCGACGACTGGAACCGGGCGTTCGCCGTGAACACCACCGGCGCCCTGCTCGGCATCCAGGCCCTCGCCCCGCTGATGCCGGCCGGTTCCTCGATCGTGAACGTCGGTTCGGTCGCGGGGCTCACCGCGCACCACGCGGTGGCGTACACCACCAGCAAGTGGGCGCTGCGGGGGCTGTCCAAGGTGGCGGCCCTGGAGCTGGCCCCGCGCGGCATCCGCACGAACCTCGTCCACCCGGGGTACATCGAGACCCCGCTGATGGCGACCGCGAACCCGGTGTTCGTCGCCGCCCACCTCGCGATGACGCCCCAGGGCCGCCCGGGCACGGTCGACGAGGTGGCCCCGCTGGTCGTCTACCTCCTGTCGGACGAGGCGTCATACGTCAACGGCGCGGAGATCACCGTCGACGGCGGCTACTCCGCGCACGGCCCGGTGAAGGCGATCACCAACGCCCTCGACGAGGGCTGAGCGTCACCCCTTGAGCTGTTCCAGCGTGGACTTGGTGTCGGTCTTCAGCCAGCCCGTCACGGCGTCGAGCGTCGGCGGGTTGGTGTCGCTGTCGTACGACGAGAAGTACGCGCTGTAGCTCATCGTGTAGGTCGTCCAGCCGTCCCGGACCGCGAGCGTCGCGTACCGGGAGCCGCTGGTGGTGGAACCGCTGCTGGTGTCCTCGGTGACCAGGTAGGCCTCGTCGCCTATGCCCTGCACCGGCGACACGTCGTAATCGGTGTGGCTGTCGCCGTAGTTCTTCCAGGTGGCCGTGAACTCCGGCCCCGGGTCGGTCTTCCTGTGCAGGTCGACCTGCATCGTGAGATAGGCGTCGGTGTAGCTGGACCCGGTCTTCTTGAGACTGAGACTGCAGTAGCTCTCGTCCAGGGCCGGGTCCTTCAGCGTGTTCTTGGTCGGGGAGGAGTCGTCCGCGGGGTACTCCTCCTTGAACGACGAGTAGTCCGCGCCGGAACAGAGGTTCGCGGGCGCCTGATAGCCGCGCAGATCGGCGCCGTGCCCGAAGCCGCCGGTCAGGAAGAGACCGGCCGCCCAGGCGGCGGAGGCGACCACCGCGCCCACGGCGGCCCACAGCACGGCTCTCCCGGCGACGTTGCCCGTGCCGGGCGCCGGGCCTGCCGGGGCCGGGGGCGGGTAGCCGTAACCGGGCTGCGCGGCATAGGGGTTGCCCTGCTGCGGGGCGGGCTGGCCGACGGGGGCCGGCGGGGCGTAGGGGTTCTGCGGGGCCGGCGACTGCGGGTTCGGGTAGGGGTACGCGGTGAGCTGGGTCGGCTGCTGCTGGGGCGGCGGCGTGGGCTGCTGCTGGGGCGGCGCGGGCTGCTGCTGGGGCGGTGGCGCGGGCTGCTGCGGAGTCGACGGCGGCTGCTGCGGGGCGGAGGGCGGCTGCTGCGGTGGCGTGGACATGTCGTGAAGATAAGGCATAACCAGACATCAAGTCCCGCGCCGGTCAAGACCGTTATGGATTGCGGACATCCGTGACGCTCCGACGACTGACCTGCCGTCAGATGTCCGGGCGACTGCCAGGGGAACCTCGGTCCGGCATATTGCCCGCCCCGAGGGACCATGCCACGATCGGACAAATATTCGCCCAGATGGCAATGGGGGTGTTCATGAAACGGACACGACGCCTGGTGGCCCGCCTGGTGGGCAGGAAGCGGGTCAGCGGTCGGTACCCGTACTGGCCCTACCAGCTCCGGTAGCCCGACCCCGCTCCTTTCAGGGCCATGTCCACCGGAAACAGTGGAAGAACACCGGTCGCAGGATCCCGTCCGAGGGGTCCTGCGATCTGCTGGGGGAGGCCGGATGCCGCAACGCGAGACGCTCGGACGGCCGCCGGGTCCGCGCGGGCACTGGCTGACGGGCAACACCCGTGCGTACGAGGCCGACCGGATCGGATTCCTGCGTCGCTGCCACCGCGAGTACGGAGACGTCTTCTCCTACGACGAGCAGACGGTGTTCGTGATCGACCCCGATCTCACCCATGACGTCCTCACGCGCACCGGCCACAGCTTCGTGACCGAGCTCGCGCCCTTCGACATGCGGCGGGACCTCGACGAGGCCGGCGCGCAGGCCACCGCGTGGATGTCCGCGCGCCGCGCCACGTGGCCGGGACTCAACCGCGCGGCCTCGGCCGCGGCCGACGGCCGGACCGTCGAGATCCTCGACGCGGTGGTGGCCGGCGGCGCGGGCCGTGAGGTGGACGTGCTCACCTCGATGCGGGCGTTCACCGCCCGGGCGATCGCCGACTACTGCTTCGGGGCGGACGCCAGCGGCGTCCCCGGCCTGCTGCACGACCTCATCCGCGCCACCGGGCCGTTCACGGAGTCGTCCTACGAGTTCCCCGCCTGGCTGCCGCTCCCCCGCCACCGCCGCTTCTTCCGCGCCGCCCGGGACCTGACCGAGGCACTGACCGGAATCGTCCGGCAGCGGCGCGCGTCACCCGCCGGGGACACCCCCGAGGACCTGCTCGGGTCCCTGCTGGCCGCCGAGCCGGCCATGCCCGACGAGACCGTGACGTCGACGCTGCACAGCGTCCTCATGGGCGGCCACGGCGTGCCCGCCGCCGCGCTCACCTCCGTCGTGTGGGAACTCGCGCGGCGGCCCGGGCTCGTCGGCGAGCTGCGCGACGAGGCGGACGGACCGGTGAGCGGCACCGCCCCCCTGCCGTCCGCCCCGTCGACGGCGGCCCGGCTGCCGCTCGCCGAGGCGGTGGTACGGGAGACGCTCCGGCTGTATCCGCCCGCGTGGCTGATGACCCGCACCGCCCGTACGGCGACGCGGCTGGGCGACTGGTCGATCGACCCCGGGGACGACGTACTGCTCAACGCCTACCTGATCCACCGGGATCCCCGGTGGTGGCAGCGGCCCGACGAGTTCGACCCCACCCGGTGGCTGAGCGGGCGGCCGGCTCCCGGTCCTGCCTACCTTCCCTTCGGTGCCGGGCCGCGGGTCTGCCTGGGTTCGGCACTGGCGTTGCGGCAGCTCACGCTGGCCACCTCGCGGCTCGCACAGCGCTTCGCCGTCGAGTCGCCGAACGCCTCGTCGGTGGCCCTGGAGTTCATGGGCAGACTCGCCCCCGCCGGCCTGCGGGCACGTTTCGCACCGCTCGGGCGGTAGCCGGCGGAGCCTTCGCGGCCGTTACGCACGTGCGGGCCGGGGCACCGGCCCCGGCCCGCACCGCGCGCGGTGGATCAGGCGGACGCTGGCTGCACCGGTACCTGGGCCGTCGCGCGGGCCGTGTTCCTGCGGACCAGCAGCAGGGTGACCACCGCGCCCAGCAGCGAGGCGCAGCCGCAGATCACCACGCCCAGGGCCATGCCGTGCGCGAGGGCGTCCTGCGCGGCCGCCCTGGCGCTGTCGCTGCCCGCGTTGACGACCGCGAGGGGACCGGCCGCGGCCTCCATCCCGGCGTCGGCGCCGGACAGCTTGCCGACGAGCGCGGAGGACGCGGCGCTCATGGCGACCGTGCTGATCACAGCCGGGCCGAGGCCCTGGCCGAACTCGCGGACCAGGCTGGTCGCGCCGCTCGCCATGCCCGTCATCTCGATCGGCACCGCGTTCACCGCGGCCGACGTCAGCGAGGACACCACGCAGATGAAGCCGACACCCAGCAGCAGCACCGGGCCGATGAAGGCGGCCAGCGAAGTGGTGGTGATGGGCAGCGCGGCGATCCAGAACTGGCCCGCGGCCATCGGCAGCAGACCGCCCATCAGCAGCCAGCGCGGCTCGACCCGGGTGAGCATCCTGCTGAGCACCGGAGCGAGGAGCAGCGGGATCAGCTGGAGGATCACGAACGGCATGCCGGCCCGCAGGGCGCTGAGGTGCATGACCGCGCCCAGCCGGATGGAGACGACGTAGGCCGTGCCGATGAAGCCGAACATCCCGGTGAGCGCGACCACGGCGGCCGCCGCGAACGACGGGATCCGCAGCAGGTCCAGGTTGAACATCGGGGACACGGCGCGCTTCTCGGCGACCACGAACCCGATCAGGGCCACGGCGGCCAGGATCAGCGCGAAGACGATCGCCGGGCTGCTCCAGCCCCGGTCGCCGCCCTCGATGATGCCCCACAGCAGGGCGGTGAGGCCGACGGCGACGCTGATCTGGCCCGGCCAGTCCAGGGCCCGGCCCTCGGGCGCCCGGGAGTCGGTGACCAGCACCCAGCAGGCGATGCCGACCGCGACACCGAGGACGACCGGCGGTACGAACGCCCAGCGGAAGTCGGCGACCGTGGCCAGGATCCCGGAGGACAGCGGACCCACGGCGGAGGCGAGGGAGATGCTCAGCGCCCAGATGGAGACCGCCTTGGCGCGGTCCTTCTCCCCCGGTGTCGCGGCCGCGATCACCGCGAGGGAGCTGGGGAAGAGCGCGGCGGCGCCGACGCCGGCCAGGGCCTGGCCGATCCAGAGCATGGTGATGTTCTGGGAGGTGGCGTTGAGGAGTTCACCGATCGCCAGCACGAATCCGCCGAGGACCAGCAGCCGCTTGCGGCCGAAAAGGTCGCCCACCACACCGAAGTTCAGTTCCAGGATCGCGGTGGGGAGAATGAACGCGGAGGTGACCCAGGCGACCTGGGATCCCGATGCCCCGAACGCGGTCTGTATTTCCCCGTTGATGGGCGAGGGGACGGTAATGCACAGCTGCGCGGCGGCAACTGCCAGACAGCAGGCTATGAGCGTGCCCACGTCCAGTTTTTTCACAGCGTTGGTCATTCCGTACTCCATCTCACGGGTTAACGGTGGTGCCGCGCTCTACGAGTTCGCCGCGTTCTATGAGTTCGATGAGATTTCCCTCGGGGTCCTTGACCCAGGCCATCCGCACCCCCGCTTCGGGGGACGGTCCGGGGGCGAGGACCTCGCCCGCCCCGTGGGCCACCAGCGCGGCGTACACGGGGTCGAGTTCGGGGGTGGTGACCGCGAAGTGCCCGTACCCCTCGGTGAGTACGGCGGTCATCGGGTCCGGGGCCCGCAGGCCGGGCGCGGACCCGGGCCTGGCGAGCAGTTCGATGCGCCAGCCGTGCGGGTGTTCCAGGACGACACCGGTCAGACCGGGTCCGTCGAGACGGAACTCGAAGACGGTCTTCAGTGCGAAGGCCGTCCGGTACCAGTCGAGTTGAGCGGGCAGGTCGCGTACGTTGAGGCCCACGTGGTCGAGTCGTGCGTGCATCGGCGCTCAGCCCGCCATCGCGCTGTCGCCGCCGTCGACCATGAGGTTGGCGCCGTTGACGAAGGCCGCCTCGTCGGAGCAGAGGAAGGCCGCGGCGCGCGCGATGTCCTCCGGCTGCCCGACCCTGCCGACCGGGATCCTGGCCTCCAGCTGCGCCTTCGGGCCGTTCGGGTCGTCGAGGAAGGGGGCGGTGGCGGAGGTGCGGGTCATGCCGGGGGCGATGCTGTTGACGCGGATGCGGTGCGGGGCGCCGGCCGCGCACAGGTGCTTGGTCATCGCGAGGACTCCGCCCTTGGCGGCGCCGTGCGGCACCATCGGCATGAACAGCGCGCCCCGCTCGGCGGCCACGGACGCCACGTTCAGGACGGCGCCGCCGCCGCGTGCGACCAGGTGCGGCCAGGCCGCCTGGGTGCAGAAGTAGGGGATGTCCAGTTCGTTCCTGATGGTGAAGTACCAGTCGGCCGCGGGCATCGTCTCGAAGGGGCCGTTGCGCAGCGCGGAGGCGTTGTTGTAGAGGATGTCGAGCCCGCCGAACTCGGCGATCCCGGCCTCGATCCACTCCCGTGCCCCGGCCTCGGTGGAAAGGTCGACCGGGGCCAGTGAACGCATCACACCGCCGGCCTTCTCGACGATTTCCACGGTTTCCACGGCGCTCTTCTCGTCGATGTCGCAGCCGAATACGGTGGCCCCCTCGGCCGCGAATACCTGTGCCGCGGCCCGGCCGATTCCTGCTCCCGTTCCACTGATGAAAGCGATTTTCCCGGCCAGTCGACCCATGATTGCCAAGTCCCTTGTCCCATGCCGCCCGAGTGCGGTGGTGGCAGCGTAGGTAGGGCCTTAGGCGAGAACAAGAAATGCGTCAGGGAAGGGGCATCGGGCGTTCGTATGGCTGGTATGCGCCTCAGACGCCCAGACGTACCGGGAGGGCCTGGACGCTGTTGCCGACGAAGCCCGCGAGCCGGGTGAGAGCCGCGTCCGGGGCCGCCAGGTCCAGGGCGGGGAACCGGTCGAAGAGCCGCTCCAGGGCGACCGTGGCCTCCAGCCGGGCCAGCGGGGCGCCCAGGCAGTAGTGGGCGCCGTGGCCGAGGGAGAGGTGGCGCCCGGCGCCGGGCCGGTGGGCCCTGGTGACGTCGAACCGGTCGGCGTCCGGGCCGTGCGCGGCCGGGTCGCGGCCCGCCGCCGAGTAGCCCGCCAGGACCGGGGTGCCGGCCGGGATCACCGTGCCGTCGACGGTCAGGTCCCGCACCGGGTAGCGGAACGGGAAGAAGCTGACCGGCGCGTCCCAGCGCAGCGTCTCCTCCACGACGTCGGCCCAGCCGGCCGCCCCCGTGCGGACGAGTTCGAGCTGGTCGCGGTGGCCGCAGAGGGCGCGGACGGCGTTGGTGATCAGGTTGAGCGTGGTCTCGTGCCCGGCGATGATCATCAGGACCAGGGTGCCGATCAGCTCCTCCTGGCCGAGCCGCCCGCCCTCCTCGTCGCGGGCGGCGAGCAGGGCGCTGGTGAGGTCGTCGCCGGGCCGTTCGGTCCGGGCCGCGACGACGGCGCCGAGGACGTCGATCAGCTCCCGGTTGGCGGCGACGGCCGCGCCGGGCTCGGTGTCGGTGGCCACCACCTGGCTGGACAGGTGGTGCAGCCGGTCCCTGAACTCGGTTTCCACGCCGAGGAGTTCACTGATCACGTCCATCGGGAGCGGCAGCGCGAAGTGCCGCCGCAGGTCGGCGGTCCCGCCGCCCTGGGCCGCGGCCCGCGCCAGGCGGTCGAGCAGCGAGGCGGTCAACTCTTCGACGCGCGGGCGCAGTTCGGCCACCCGGCGCGGGGTGAAGGCCCGGCTGACCAGTCCGCGCAGCCTGCGGTGGTCGGCGCCGTCGGCGGTGGTCATGCCGCGCACGGTGGCGAAGGTCAGCAGGGGCCAGCCCGCGGGGATGCGGCCCTGCCGCAGTTCCGTGAAGTGCCGGGCGTCCTTCGCGACTTCGGGATGCTGGAGGAAGTCCCTGAGCGCCTGGTGGCCGAGCACCGCCATGCCCTCGACCCCACCGGGCAGGACGACCGGTGTCACCGCGCCGCGCGCCCGCAGCCTGGCGTTGTCGGCGTGCGGGCACCCGCCCGCGGGGTCGGGGCGGTACGGCGCGGGCGGGGTCTGCACGGAGGGCTCCTGACGACCGTACGACACGGACAAGGCCGATGGTAGGCGCAGCCGGGCCGGCGGAGAACGGCGCTTCGGCCACCCCGGGCCCGGGAATATCGGCGCCCGTCACCAGGTTGACCCGGATGGAACCGTGGGTATAGTGCCATCAGCACGTACGGTCGCCCCTTCGCCGGGCGCCGCGTGCCGGTTCTGTCTCCTCCAGCCACGTCGCCCGTCGTTCACCGACCGGCCGTCGGCTTCTCAGCACCACCTCGTGACCCGGGCCCCGGTGCCCTCCCGAGGTGCCGTTCCCGCCGCACGGAGGCCTGCGTGTACGCCCTCCCGCTCGCGGCCCGCTCCCCCTTCTCCAACATGTCTTCCGTCCTCGAAAGGACCCCCTCATGACCACCACACTCGAACCTCCCGTAGAGCAGCAGGAGCGGCCCGCCGCCCGGCCCGTCACCGGTGTCCTCGACATCGACGCGGGCGGGAAGGGGCAGCTGCGGGCCCCGAGCTGCCTGCCCTCCACCGCCGACCTCCAGGTCTCCCCCGCGCTGATCCGCCGTCACGGCCTGCGCAAGGGCGACCTCGTCGAGGGCGTCCGGGGTGACCGGCGCGCGCTGACCGAGATCACGCGCGTCAACGGCCGTGCCCCCGGCGAACCGCACGGCCGGCGTCACTTCCGCGACCTCACCCCGCTGCACCCGTACGAGCGGATCCGCCTGGAGCATCCGGCCGCCGGGCTCGCCGGACGGGTCGCCGACCTGTTCGCGCCCGTCGGCAAGGGGCAGCGCGGGCTGATCGTGGCCCCGCCGAAGACCGGCAAGACCGTGCTGCTCCAGCAGTTCGCGGCCGCCGTCGCCGGCAACCACCCCGAGGCCCACCTGATGGTGCTGCTGCTCGACGAGCGCCCCGAGGAGGTCACCGACATGCGGCGCTCGGTGCGCGGCGAGGTGTACGCCTCCACCTTCGACCGGCCCGCCAAGGAGCACATCGCCCTCGCCGAACTCGTCGTCGAGCGGGCCAAGCGGCTCGTCGAGGACGGCGAGGACGTCGTCATCCTGCTCGACTCGCTGACCCGGCTGTGCCGGGCCCACAACAACGCGGCCGCCTCCAACGGCCGTACCCTCAGCGGCGGTGTCGACGCCGGCGCGCTGCTCGGCCCGAAGCGGTTCTTCGGCGCCGCCCGCAAGGCCGAGGAGGGGGGCTCGCTCACCATCCTCGCCACCGTCCTGGTGGACACCGGTTCGCGGGCCGACGGCTACTTCTTCGAGGAGCTGAAGAGCACCGGCAACATGGAGCTGCGCCTGGACCGCGAGCTCGCCTCCCGGCGGGTCTTCCCCGCCCTGGACATCGACCCCTCCGGCACCCGCCGCGAGGAACTCCTGCTCAGCCCGGCCGAGTTGACCGCCGTACGCGGGCTGCGCCGCGCCCTGCAGGGCCGGGAGGGCGCCCCGAACGGCCTGGAGACCCTGCTCCAGCGGATGCGGGAGACCCCGGACAACGCCACCTTCCTGCGCCGGGTGCAGCCGACCCTGCCGGCGGGCTGACGGACCGGCGCCGGGGCCGCCGGATGCGGCATCCGGGTTGCCCGGGGCAGCCATCCGGCCCAGGGCCGCGCGCCGTAGGACGCCACCCTTCCTACGTTGATCGTATGACGATCGGATTGACTGACCGATTTCCGCGCCGAGCGGCGGTGGCCACCTGCGCCCTCTGTGTGGCCGGGCTGCTGGCGCTGACCCCCGCCACGGCCGCCGCGGAGGCCACCGCGCCCGCCCCGGGGGCGGCGGTGCCCGGGCCGGCGCTGCTGTACCACTCCGGCGTCCAGGTCCGGCCGCACGCGGGAGCGCCCGCGGTCCCGGACGTCTCC
Source organism: Streptomyces arenae (assembly GCF_022343545.1). Taxonomy (NCBI): domain Bacteria; kingdom Bacillati; phylum Actinomycetota; class Actinomycetes; order Kitasatosporales; family Streptomycetaceae; genus Streptomyces; species Streptomyces arenae. Next base: position 33,991 of record NZ_JAKQYH010000030.1, on the reverse strand, counting down.
GCGCTCTCCTGGCTGGTGGCCGACGCGGACACCGGCGAGGTGCTGGCGGCGAACCAGGCACACCTGAGGCTGCCGCCGGCCAGCACGCTGAAGACCCTGTTCGCGCTCACCGTGCTGCCCGCGCTGCCCGCCGGCCTCGAGCACCGGGTGACACCCGGGGAACTGGCCGACGTCGAGGAGGGCAGCAGCCTGGTCGGCGTCGAGGAGGGACACACCTACCGGGTGGCCGACCTGTGGCGCGGGGTCTTCCTCAGCTCGGGCAACGACGCCGTGCACGTCCTGGCCGCGCTCGACGGGGGCTGGGACCGCACCGTCACCCGGATGCAGACCAAGGCCCGCTCGCTCGGCGCCCTGGACACCCACGTCGAATCCCCCGACGGCTACGACGCGCCCGGCCAGGTCTCCTCGGCGTACGACCTGGCGGTGTTCGGCCGGACCGGGCTGCGCAACCCCGACTTCGCGCGCTACTGCTCCACCGCCGAGGCCCGCTTCCCGGCCGGCGACGGCTGGTCGTTCGGCATCGAGAACACCAACCGGCTGCTGACCGGCGAGGACGGGGTGGGCCGGTACCCCGGCATGATCGGCATCAAGAACGGCTACACCAGCAACGCCGGCAACACCCTGGTGGCCGCCGCCCGGCGGGGCGGCCGGACCCTGGTGGTGACGGTGATGAACCCCCAGGACGGCGGCGTGTACGACGAGGCCCGTCAGCTGCTCGACTGGGGCTTCGGAGCGGCCGGACGGGTCGATCCGGTGGGCTCGCTGGACGCGCTGCGGCCCGCCCCGCGGCCCGGGCCGAGCACCGTGCCGATGGCGGCGGCCACGGCCTCTCAGGACGACTCCGGCTGGCCGGACACGGCCGTCGTCGCGGCCGTCGCGGCCCTCGGCGCGGGCGCCGTGACGCTGGCGATGCGGCTCAGGGGCGACCGCTCCGACCGCTCCCGCCGCGCCGAACCCCCCACGCCCACGGGGCCGGACGGCCCGTCGGGTCCGGCCGGGCGCGGCTGACCCGTCGGCAGGCCGAACAGCAGGCCCAGCGTGATCCACGTGTACAGGTTGCTGCCGAGGAAGCCGTCGATCCCGGACGCGTCGTCGAACCACAGCCACACCACGCTGGTGCACATCACCGCGTACAGGGCGGCCGCGATCCGCGGGTGCCCGGCACGGGCCAGGACCACGAACGACGGCAGCACCCACACCAGGTGGTGCACCCAGGTGATCGGGCTGACCAGACAGGCGGTGAGACCGGTGAGCGCGAAGGCGGCCGTCCAGTCCCCGGCCGCCACCGCCCCGCGGGTCCGCCAGGCCCACACGGCCAGCGTGAGCAGCACGACGATCGCCCACAGCGGCTTGTCCGGATGACCGAGCCGGGCCAGGACGCCCTGGAGCGACTGGTTGGACACGTAGTCGAGCCGGCCGACCCGGCTGGTGTCCCACAGCGCCCGCGTCCAGTAGAAGCGGGACGCCCCCGGGTCGGCCCAGGCGGCGAGGCCGGTGGCCGCGAGCGTCACGGCCGTCGCCGTCGCCGCCGCCCGCCACCTGCGGGCGAGCAGCAGCATCCCGATGAACAGCGCGGGGGTCAGCTTGACCGCGGCGGCGAGCCCGATCCCGACGCCCGCCCAGCGGCCCCGTCCGCCGCGCAGCAGCCGGCAGTCGGCGAGGACCAGGGCGAGCAGTATCAGGTTCACCTGGCCGAAGCTGAAGGTGTCCCGCAGTGGTTCGAACAGCGCCAGCGCGCACAGGGCCAGCGCCCAGCGGTACCAGCCGAGGCGCCGCCGGGCCGGGCCGGCCAGGACACAGAGCACGAAGGCCAGCGCGGCCAGGTTGAGCAGCAGCGAGGCCGCGATGGCCAGGTGCAGCCCCACCAGTGCCATGGGCAGCATGCCGAGCGCGGCGAACGGCGGATAGGTGAAGCCGTACTCCGTGCCCGGCACCCGGTAGTCGTAGATCCGGCCGCCGTGGTGCACCCAGGTGTGCACGGTGCCGTAGTAGACACGCAGGTCGAACCAGTCGCGCAGCAGCGGCACGGTCGCCGTGAACGCGGTCACGGCGGCGGCGAGGACCAGGACGAGCAGCACCCTCCCCCGGTCGGTCCGCGGTCCTCTCGGGCCTCTCATGCCGTCCGTCCCATCGCCGGGGCCTGCGCGGCCTGGTGGGCCTGCCAGAGCACGACCACGCCGAGCACCCCGCCGCAGACGGCGAGGACCAGCTGGCCGACGTCGGCGGGGCCGCCACTGGGCAGCACGGCGAGGGCGAGCACACCGGTGACGGCGGCCACCCGGTGCCGTACCGAGGTGCTGGGCGCCGCGGCCGCGATCAGGAACAGGCCCCAGAGGGCGTACCAGGGCCGGATCGCGGGTCCGAAGGCGGCGACCGCGGCCAGGCTCAGCCCGAGGGCGTAGACCGGGCGGGGCCGCAGCCGGACCCATATCAGCAGCACGGTCACCGCGGTCAGCGCCAGCCCGAGCAGGTGCCAGGCCGGCAGGGCCAGCGGGGCCAGGTCGCTGCCGAGGTGTGCGAGGAGCGCGCCGGTGGCCCGGCCGAGCAGACTGCTGAGCGCCCAGTTGTGCGGGGAGACGGGGGTGTCAAGGGCCCTGATCCAGCCGTATCCGGTGCCGGCGACGGCGGTCGCGGCCACGGTCGTGCCCCCGGACGCCAGGGCCGTCAGCAGGGTGGCGCGCACCGGGCCACGGCCCCGGCGCGCCTGTACGACGACGATCGCGAGCAGCCCGAGCGCGGCGGGCGCCTTCACCAGGGCCGCGAGCGTGACCAGTACGGCTCCCAGGACCGGCCGGCGGCCGAGCGCCGCGACCAGGCCGAGGCCGAGCAGACCGAGCATGATGGCGTCGTTGTGGGCACCGGCCACCAGGTGGAGCAGCACCAGCGGGTTGAGGGCGCCGAGCCACAGGGCGGTGGCCGGGTCGGCGCCGCTGTGCCGGGCGAGCCGGGGCAGTGCGGCCGCCATCAGGCCGACGCCGAGCAGCGCCACCAGCCGCATCCCGAAGAGCCCGGCCGGGAGTTCGCCGCGGGTCAGCCCGGACAGCAGGGAGGCCACGCCCATGAACGCGGGGCCGTACGGGGCGGCGGTGTTCTGCCACACCGGGGCGACCTGGTCGGCGAGCGGTCCGCCGAGCTGCGCGGGTCCCGAGGTGTAGACGTCCATGTGGGCGTCGACCATCGCACCCTGGGCGAGATAGCTGTACACGTCGCGGCTGAAGAGCGGCGGCGCGAGCAGCAGCGGGGCCGCCCAGACGGCGAGGACCAGCAGCAGCCGGCGCGGGGTGGGCGGGTCGGCGCCGCGTACCAGGCGGCCGAGGAGCAGCCAGGCCGCGATGAGCAGTACGACGCCGAAGTAGACCCCGACCAGGCCGAACGCCGCCTGTACGGAGCTCGGCGCGAGGAGGTCCGCCACGGGCAGGGCGCCGGCTGTCTCGCCTCCCAGGGCGAGGAAGGCGGTGCCGGTCAGGCCGAGAACCTGGCAGCGGCGTAGATCGACGGGGAATGCCATGGCCAACACCGGGTCAGCGTGCCAAGGGTGGGTGGCCGGGAGACGACGGCCTGTTTTCTTGGGGGCGGCCTGGTTGTTACCTGTGGGGGGGGGCGATCGTTGTCGGGTGCGGGTGGGTGGGGGCTGAGCGCGCAGTTCCTCCCCCAGCCTTCGGCCGGGGGTACCCCCAGCGCCCCCTTACGGGGCGCCACAGTCCCGGTCTAGAAAACCGACAGGCCCGTCAAAGTGGTGAATCTGTCCAGGGCCGCTACTCCCGCTACCGAGTTGCCCCTCTCGTCCAGGCCGGGGCTCCAGACGCACAGCGCGCACCGGCCCGGTACCACCGCGATGATCCCGCCCCCGACCCCGCTCTTGCCCGGCAGGCCGACCCGGTAGGCGAAGTCGCCGGCCGCGTCGTACGTGCCGCAGGTCAGCATCACCGCGTTGACCTGCTTGGCCTGGCTTCTGGTCAGGAGGCGGGTGCCGTCGGCGCGGATGCCGTGGCGGGCCAGGAAGGTGCTGGCCAGGGCGAGGTCGGCGCAGGAGGCGGCTATCGAGCACTGCCGGAAGTACTGGTCGAGGAGGACCGGGACCTCGTTGTCGATGTTGCCGTAGGACGCCATGAAGTGGGCGAGGGCGGCGTTGCGGTCGCCGTGCTGGGACTCGGAGGCGGCCACCTCCCGGTCGAAGTCCAGGGCGGCGTTGCCGCTCTCGGCGCGCAGGAAGTCCAGCAGCTCTCCGGCCGCGTCCCCGCTGCGGGTGTGCAGGCGGTCGGTGACGACCAGGGCGCCCGCGTTGATGAACGGGTTGCGCGGGATGCCCTGCTCGTACTCCAGCTGGACCAGGGAGTTGAAGGGGTTGCCGGAGGGTTCGCGGCCGACGTGCTCCCAGAGTTCGTCGCCCTCCCGGGCGAGGTCCAGGGCGAGGGTGAAGACCTTGGTGATGGACTGGGTGGAGAACGTCTGCCGCCACTCCCCCACGCCGTACACGGTGCCGTCGAGCTCGGCGACGGCCATGCCGAAGCTGCGGGGATCGCAGGCGGCGAGTGCCGGGATGTAGTCGGCGGGGCGGCCGCGGCCCGGCGTGCGGCCTATCTCCTCGGCGATGCGCTCCAGGACCGGCAGGAAGGCGGGCGGCGACGACACTGTCATGATCACCATTCTGCCTCCGTGCCGCTCCTGGTGCGTACTCGCAGGTCAGACGACGGGTGCCCCGGTGCCGGCGACGACCTCGGGACGCAGCAGGGCCGCGAGCCGTTCGGCGGGCAACAGGCCCTTCTCCAAGACGAGTTCGGCCACACCGCGGCCGGTGGCGAGCGCCTCCTTGGCGATGTCGGTGGCCGCCGTGTACCCGATGTACGGGTTGAGGGCGGTGACGAGGCCGATCGAGTTCTCGACGGTCGCCCGCAGCACCTCGGTGTTGGCGGTGATGCCGTCGACGCACCGCTCGGCCAGCGTCAGGCAGGCGTTCCGCAGGTGCGTGATGCTCTCCGACAGGGAGTGCAGGATGATCGGCTCGAACGCGTTCAGCTGGAGCTGCCCGGCCTCGGCGGCCATGGTGATGGCGACGTCGTTGCCGATGACCTCGAAGGCGACCTGGTTGACGACCTCGGGGATCACCGGGTTGACCTTGCCGGGCATGATCGACGAACCGGCCTGCACGGGCGGCAGGTTGATCTCGCCGAGGCCGGCACGCGGTCCGGAGGACAGCAGCCGCAGGTCGTTGCAGCCCTTGCTGAGCTTGACCGCGATCCGCTTGAGCACCCCGGACATCTGGACGAAGGCCCCGCAGTCCTGGGTGGCCTCGACCAGGTTGGCGGCGGTGACCAGGGGCAGCCCGGTGATCTCGGCGAGGTGGCGACGGGCCGACTCGGCGTACCCGGCGGGCGCGTTGAGGCCGGTGCCGATGGCGGTGGCGCCGAGGTTGATCTCGTGGATCAGCTCGACGGCCTCGGCGAGCCGGCTGCGGTCCTCGTCCAGCATCACGGCGAAGGTGGAGAACTCCTGCCCGAGCGTCATGGGCACCGCGTCCTGCAACTGGGTGCGGCCCATCTTCAGCACGTCACGGAACTCGACGGCCTTGCGTCCGAAGGAGTCCTGGAGCACGGCCATCGCCCGCAGCAGCCCGCGCACCGCGAACACGGTCGCTATCTTGACGGCGGTCGGGTAGACGTCGTTGGTCGACTGACCGAGGTTGACGTCCTCGTTGGGATGCAGGTAGGCGTACTGCCCCTTCTCGTGCCCGAGCAGTTCCAGCGCCCGGTTCGCCACGACCTCGTTGGCGTTCATGTTCGTCGACGTGCCGGCACCGCCCTGGATGACGTCGACGACGAACTGGTCGTGCAGCTTGCCGCCGCGGATCTCCCGGCAGGCGGCGACGATGGCGGCGGCCTTCTCCGGTGCCAGCAGCCCCAGTTCCTCGTTGGCGAGGGCGGCGGCCTCCTTGACGGCGGCGAGGGCGTCGATCAGATGCGGGTAGGCGGAGATCGGCGTACCGGTGATCGGGAAGTTCTCGGTCGCGCGCAGGGTGTGCACACCCCAGTACACGTCACCGGGCACATCCCGGTCACCGAGCAGATCGTGTTCGCTACGAGAGGTCATGGGTCCTGTTCCAAGAAAGTGAGGGTAAAGCGCCCCGAAAGGGGCGCGGGGAACTGCGCGACCAGCCACACCCGGCCCGCAGCCGCCCGACGACAAATCGGCCCGCCCCACTAGGCGCAGGCCGCAACCGGCTCCAGCGAACGAACGGGCCGCACACACCCGACCGCCCGCCCGCCCCCGAGCAGCGCCTCACCGGCGAACTCGGTCAGCAGCTCCGGATCGACCCCGGCCCGGGCCAGCGCAGCGGCCGTCACCGGAATCCTCGCCCGGTTCGCCCCGTCGGCGATCTTCACGGCGACGGCCCGCCCGTCCGGCAGCGCCGCGACCTCGACGCCCTCGAAGCCGTCCTTGGCCAGCAGCCCCGGCACGGCCCGCATCAGCGCGGCCACGTCCCGCCCCGCCCCGGACGCCATCTCGGCGTGCTCGCGCATCGCGTCGGCGACCTTCGCCTCGGGCGTACCCGGCGCGGCGGCGGCGATCCGCGACACCGCGCGGGCCAGCCCGTGCAGGGAGATGGAGAACAGCGGCGCGCCGCAGCCGTCCACGGTCGTACGGGCGACGCGCTGTCCCGTCAGGTCCTCGACGATCTCGGCGATCGCCTGCTGGAGCGGATGGGCCGGGTCGAGGTAGTCGTCCAGCGACCAGCCGTTCAGCTTCGCCGTCCACAGCATCGCGGCGTGCTTGCCGGAGCAGTTCTGGGCGAGCCGCGACGGCTGCCGGCCCTCGCGGATCCAGGTGTCGCGGACGGCGGGGCCGTACGGCATGTCGGGGACGTTGCGCAGGTCGTCCTCCGTCAGCCCGGCGAGGCCGAGGATGCGCCGGGCGCCGGTGAGGTGGCGTTCCTCGCCGGAGTGGCTGGCGGCGGCCAGCGAGAGCAGGTCGCCGTCGAGGGGCAGCCCGGCCCGCAGCATCGCCACGGCCTGGACGGGCTTGAGGGCCGAGCGCGGGTAGAACGCGGCCTCGATGTCGCCGAGCTGGAACTGGACCTCTCCGTCGGCGCCGAGGACGACGACGGAACCGTAGTGGATGCCCTCGACGACCCCGTCGCGTATGAGGTGGGCGACGGGGGCGTGGAGGGGCTCACGGACGATGGGTGCGTCCGCGGGGGAACTGCTGTACATCACTTCCTGGTCTCGGGTGAGTCGGGACGGACCCGGTCGCGGTTCACGCTTCGGGTCCGGCGGACGGGCGCGCCAGGCGGCCGCGGATGGCGTACCAGCCGGCGACCAGAATGGCGACGATCAGCGGCAGGCAGAGCACGGTGGTGCGTCCGGCGCCGCCGTCGGCGTACATCAGGACCAGGACGGAGGCGAGGAACGCCAGCGTCACGATCTCGGTCCAGGGAGAGCCCGGCAACCGGTAGCCGGGGCGGGTGAGTTCGCCGTTCTGGGTCTTCCGCCAGAACAGCAGGTGACAGAGCATGATCATGCCCCAGGTCGAGAGGATGCCGATCGCCGCGAAGTTGAGGACGATCTCGAACGCGTCGGCGGGGACGACGAAGTTGAGGCCCACGCCGAGCACGCAGATGCCGCTGGTGAGCAGGATGCCGCCGTACGGCACCTGGGTACGGCTCATCCTCGCGGTGAACTTGGGGGCCGAGCCGTTGACGGCCATGGAGCGCAGGATGCGGCCGGTGGAGTAGAGGCCGGAGTTGAGCGAGGACATGGCCGCGGTGAGGACGACGAGGTTCATCACACCGCCGGCCGCCGGGACGCCGATGTGCGAGAGCACGGTGACGAAGGGGCTCTGTCCCGCCGTGTACTTGTTCCAGGGCAGCAGCATCGAGAGGAGCACGACCGAGCCGACGTAGAACAGGCCGACGCGCCACATGATGGAGTTGATCGCCTTCGGCATGATCTTCTCGGGGTTCTCGGTCTCGCCCGCGGCGACACCGACCAGCTCCACCGAGGCGTAGGCGAAGACGACACCCTGGATGATCAGCAGCATCGGGAGCAGGCCGTTGGGGAAGACGCCGCCGTTGTCGGTGATCAGGGAGGGGCCGGGGGTGGCGCCGTCCACGGGGTGCTGGGTGACCAGCAGGAAGATGCCGATGACCATGAAGACGACCAGCGCGCTGACCTTGACGATCGCGAACCAGAACTCCAGTTCGCCGAAGATCTTCACCGAGATCAGGTTCACGGTGAGGACCACGGCGAGGGCGATCAGGGCGATCACCCACTGGGGTATGTCGGAGAACATCCCCCAGTAGTGGGTGTAGGTGGCGACCGCGGTGATGTCGGCGATGCCGGTGGTGGCCCAGTTCAGGAAGTACATCCAGCCCGCGGTGTAGGCGCCCTTCTCGCCCAGGAACTCCCGGGCGTACGAGACGAAGGCACCGGAGGACGGGCGGTACAGGACGAGTTCGCCGAGGGCGCGCACGACGAGGAACGCGAAGACGCCGCAGACCGCGTAGGCGACGAAGAGGGAGGGGCCGGCGTCGGCGAGGCGGCCGCCGGCGCCGAGGAAGAGGCCGGTGCCGATGGCTCCGCCGATGGCGATCATGTTGACGTGCCGGTGCTTCAGCGACTTGCTGTAGCCGTGGTCCCCGGCGTCGACGTGACGGGACGAGGGGCGCGTCTCGTCTTTGAGGTGCTGTTCGCTCACGCCTCGGTTCCGCCTTCCTTGTGCTGGACCGTGCGCGCGGGGCGCACGATGTGGGTGAGGGTGGTCTCGACGCGGTCCAGGTGGTGGCTCATGGCGTCCACGGCGTCGAGTTCGGAACCGTCCATCAGGGCCTCGACGATGGCCCGGTGCTCCCGGTTGGACTGCTCGCGGCGGCCGCCCAGCTCGTTGAGGAAGGCCGACTGACGCGCCAGTGCGTCCCGGATCTCCTCGATGACCCGGCGGAAGACCGGGTTCTGGGCGGCCTCGGCCACGGCCAGGTGGAAGAGGGTGTCCATCGCGACCCACGCGGTGGTGTCCGTCTCCCGCTCCATCCGGTCCAGCAGATGGGCCAGGTGGTCCAGGTTCTCGGGGGTGCGGCGCAGCGCCGCGTACCCGGCGACCGGGATCTCGATGTGCCGGCGCACCTCCAGCAGGTCGCTGGCCGCGTAGTCGCCGAAGGTGGGGTCCTCGACGGCGTTGGCGACCACGAAGGTGCCCTTGCCGGTCTTGGACACGGTCAGGCCCATCGTCTGCAGGGCCCGCAGGGCCTCGCGCAGGACGGGCCTGCTGATCTCCAGGGTGCGGCAGAGCTCCGCCTCGGAGGGCAGCTTGTCCCCCACGGCGTACTCGCCGCGCTCGATGGCGGCGCGCAGGTGCGCCAGCACCGCCTCCATGGCGCTCACGCGCCGCGGGGGCTGTCCGGCTGTCGGGCTGTCTGACAGGTTCACGGGTGAGATGTTCCGGGTTGCGGGACGCGGCTGTCAAGGTGTCGCGAAAGGAAACATTCACGGGGTGCGGCACCTGAATGCACAGGCGGCACACCCCGTGGCGGAGCGGTGACCGGCGGGCGGTGGAGCGCCCCCGGTGCGGTCAGGCGCTGATGGTTCCGGCGGCGAGGAGGCCGAAGAGAGCCAGGCCGATGACGATGCGGTAGATCACGAACGCGTTGAAGGAGTGCTTGGCGACGAACTTCAGCAGCCAGGCGATGGACGCGTAGGCGACGACGAAGGAGACGATCGTGCCGACGGCCAGCGGGGCGGCGCCGACGCCCGCGCCCAGGGCGTCCTTGAGCTCGTACAGACCGGCGCCGGTCAGGGCCGGGATGCCGAGGAAGAAGGAGAGCCGGGTGGCGGCGACGCGGTCCAGGTCCAGGATGAGCGCGGTGGACATGGTGGCGCCGGAGCGGGAGAAGCCGGGGAAGAGCAGGGCGAGGATCTGCGAGCAGCCGACCAGCATCGCGTCCTTGAAGGAGGTGTCGTCCTCACCGCGCTTGTGGCGGCCCATCTGGTCCGCGCACCACATCACGACGGAGCCGGCGATCAGCGAGCCGCCGACCACCCAGAGCGAGCCGAGCGGTCCGTCGATCAGCGGCTTGGCGGCGAGGCCGACCAGGACGATCGGGATGGTCGAGTAGATGACCCACCACGCGAACTTGTAGTCGTGGTGGTACCGCTCCTCCTTGTTCGTGAGGCCCCGGAACCAGGCGGAGACGATCCGCTTGATGTCCTTGAAGAAGTACACGAGCACGGCGGCGATGGCGCCCACCTGGATGACGGCGGAGAACCCGACGACGGAGTTGTCGTCGACGGGGATGTTCATGAGCCCCTCGGTGATCTTGAGGTGACCGGTGGAGGAGACAGGAAGGAACTCCGTCACCCCCTCGACGACACCGAGGACGACGGCCTGACCGACGGAGATGGCGCTCATGGGATCCAGTTCTGCAGAGTTTGGTCGACAGTGCTGTAGACAGTCTTACAGCGCGGGGGTGTGAAGCAAGTACTAGGCCCAGACGGCCTGGGCGATCGCGGCCCCGGCGAAGGCCGCCCCGAGCCCCGCCACGAGACTCGCGACGACGTTGGCGGCAGCGTAGAGCCCGGCACCGGTCTCGGTCAGCCGCAGGGTCTCGTACGAGAACGTCGAGTACGTCGTCAGGGCCCCGCACAGACCGGTGCCCAGGAGCAGCTGGAGGTGGGGGCTCGCGGCGCCCGCCGAGACCGCGCCGGTCAGCAGGCCCAGGATCAGGCAGCCGGTGACGTTGACCACGAAGGTTCCCCACGGAAAGACGGAGTCGTGCCTGGCCTGGACGGCCCGGTCGGTGAGGTAGCGCAGCGGGGCGCCGATCACGGCACCCGCGACGACCAGCAGCCAGTTCACAACGAGTTCTTACCTTCCGTGTCCGGTTCGCCCGGCTCGTCCGTTCGGCCTGTGTACCTGATGACCTCGCAGTCGTCCAGGGTCACCAGGCCTTCGGTCACCAGTTCGTCGAGCTGTGGCAGGAAGGCCCGGATCCGCTCCTCGGTGTCCACGACCACGACCGCCACCGGCAGGTCCTCGCTCAGCGACAGCAGCCGGGAGGTGTGGATGCGCGAGGATGCGCCGAAGCCCTCGATGCCCCGGAAGACGCTGGCGCCCGCGAGACCGGCCGTGTGGGCGCGGTGCACGATCTCCGTGTAGAGGGGCTTGTGGTGCCAGGTGTCGTCCTCGCCCATGTAGACGGTCAGGCGCAGGGCGCGGCCCGTCAGTCTCGTCATCGCTGCCTCCGGGTGAGGACCCTGCGGGTCACGGTGGCCGCGCACCACACCGCCGCGAGAGCCGCGCACAGGGTCGCGGCGAGATAGCCGAGACCGGTGGCGGGCCGGCCGTGGTCGACCAGTCTCTGGATGTCGACGGCGTACGTGGAGAAGGTGGTGAAGCCGCCGAGGACACCGGTGCCGAAGAAGGGCCGGACGAGGCGGTGCGCGGAGAGGCCTTCGGTGATCAGGACCAGGAACGCGCCGATCACGGCACAGCCGGTGACGTTGGTCCAGAAGGTCGCCCAGGGGAAGCCGCCCGCGGCGGTGGGCAGGGCCAGGGCGAGCGCGTAACGGGCCACCGCGCCGATCGCGCCGCCCGCGGCGACCACCGCGACGACGGGGGCCTGGGTACGCCACTCGGACCGGCGCCGGGGGGCCGGCCGGACGCGGAGGCTCTCGGCTTCCGGGGCTGTCATGGGTCGTACGTCTCCTGTTCGGGCACCGCCCCGAGGGGTGCAACAGGGTACCGCCGGAGGTACGCGCCGGTCACTTCGCGGTGGGGGCCGCGCAGACCGCGACGCCGGGCTCCCAGACGCTGCCCAGGACCAGGAGCCGGCCCGTCACGCAGACGCTGGTGGCCATGCGGAAACCGGAGCGCCCCCGGGCCAGGTGATGGACGACGCGGCCGTCGTCGTCCAGCGCCATGACGGCGATCGTGCCGACCGGACGGTAGGGAGCGTGCACGGCGGCACGCGCGGCGGCCCGCCGGACGGCGGCCGGGGTGCGGTGCAGGAGGTCGAGCGGGGGGTTGCGGGGACCGGCGAGGGCGACCCAGGTCAGATCGCCGTCGCGCCACATGTTGTCGGGCATGCCGGGCAGTTCGGCGAAGAACTCGGCCCGCCCGGCGCGCGGCCCCGTGAGCCAGTAGCGGGTCAGCCGGTACGCACCGGTCTCGGCGACGATCAGGAACGTGCCGTCGCCGCTCACGGCCAGCCCGTTGGCGAACTGGAGTCCGTCGCAGGCCACTTCCGGGGTGCGGGCACCGGGGGCGAGGCGCAGCAGCCGGCCGGTGCCGCTGTGCTCGACGATGTCGCCGACCCACTGGGCCAGGGGGAAGCGGCGGCTGGAGACCGTGAAGTAGACCGTGCCGTCGGACAGGGCGACCACGTTGCTCGCGAACCGCAGCGGCTCGCCGTCGGCCGAGTCGGCGAGGACGTGTACGGCTCCGTCGGCGAGGCCGACGCGCAGCAGGCCGCGCTCCGCGTCGCACACCAGCAGGTCGCCGTCCGGGAGGAGTTGGAGCCCCAGCGGGCGGCCCCCGGTCTCGGCGAGCACCCGGACCCGGGCGGTGTCCGGGTCGCCGAGGCCGTCCAGGCGCAGGATGCGGCCGTCCTCGACGCCGGTCAGGACCCGGCCGTCCGGATCGGTGACCACGTCCTCCGGGCCCCGGCCGCCGACGGCGACGTAGTGGAGGGGGACGAGGCGTGTGGGTCGGTCCATGCGGCCCATGGTGACAGGCGGCGGCGGTACCCCGCGACCTCGAACCGGCCCGGTTTCACCAGCCCTTTTCGAACAGCCGGGCCACCTCGGCGATCCGGATGTCGTCGCGCCGGTAGTAGACGCGGTGCCGGATGCGCTTGGTACGCAGCAGGCCCAGCCGGGTCAGCAGGTCCAGGTGGGCGCCGGCGACCCGGCAGGAGACGCCGAGCTTGGCGGCGACGGCCCGGCGGGTGACGCCGTCCTCCATGAGGTCGGCGTGGCGCTGGGGTGGGAAGTGGGCCGCCGGATCCTTGAGCCAGTCCAGAATGTCCAGGCGGCTTGCGCTCTTGGCGTTCCTCAGCATCCGACCGGCCTCCGTCCCTGCCTCCCCGTAGTCGTGATGCCCACCTTCGCGCAGCCGAAGCCCCCACGTCAGGGGCTCGGCGTGCGTTGTCCGAGATCGGACGGCCGGACGGGGCGGCGGGGCCCGGCCGTCCCCTTGTGGCCGGGCCCCCCGCGTCAGTGGTGGTTCAGCGGTGGCTGAACCACGCCATGGAGGACAGTGCCTTGTCGTCGTAGCCGAACAGGGCCTGGTTCTCCCAGCCGTTGCCGGACGTGGCGTCGGTCGGGTCCCAGCCGTTCCCGGTGACGGCGGTCCAGGTCGCCTCCCAGTAGAAGACACCGAGTCCGCGGCCGTTCGGGACGGCCTCCACGATGTTCGCGACGGCGTTCATCCAGGCCAGCTGGCCGGCCGCGGTGGCCGGGTAGCCGGTGACAAGTTCGCCGCTGGTGTCGATCTGGTTCTCCAGCGAGTCGTCCTGGGCGAGGGTGAACGGGTAGGCGGTCTCGGCGATGAACACCGGTTTGGCGTAGCGGGAGGCCACGTCGTCCAGGGTGGTCTGGGCGGCGGCCAGCGAGCCGTGCCAGTAGCCGTAGTACGACAGCCCGATCACGTCGTAGTTGATGCCGTAGGTCTTGGCGTTGTCGAACCACCAGCGGACCGTGGCGTCGTCGCCCGCGTTGGCCAGGTGCAGGGCGACCTGGGTCGAGGAGGAGACCGCCTTGGCCGCGCTGTAGCCGGAGTTGATCAGACCGGCGAGCTGCGACCAGTTGTCGGTGGAGCCCTCGGACCAGAGCATGCCGCCGTTGATCTCGTTGCCGATCTGGACCATGTCGGCGGTGGTGCCCTGGGCCTTCAGCGCGTTCAGGACGTCGTACGTGTGGTTGTAGACGTCCGTCTTGAGCTGGCTGTAGGAGTGGCCTGACCAGGCGGCGGGCTTGGTCTGCTTGCCCGGGTCGGCCCAGCTGTCCGAGTAGTGGAAGTCGACCAGCAGCTTCATGCCGGCCGCCTTGACGCGCTTGGCCACGGCCAGCACGTGGGCCTTGTCGTTGTAGCCGTCGGCCGGGTTGACCCAGACCTTCAGGCGCGCGTAGTTCATCCCGGCGTTCCGCAGGATGGTGACCGCGTCCCCGGTGGTTCCGGAACTGGTCTTGTAGACACCGCCCTTGGCCTCGCTCTTGGCCAGTGACGAGATGTCGGCGCCCTTGATCGACAGCCCCGTCGACCCGGACGCGAACGTCACGTCGTCGACGTTGATCCAGTTGCCCGCGTTGGCGTCTGAGTAGAAGCTGACCGTGCACTGGTTGTTGGTGACCGCGATCGAGGTGACGATCCGGACCCAGCTGCTCGTGGAGACCGGCAGGTCGGTCCGCTGCTCCGAACTGCCGCAGTTCTTCAGGGACATGTAGGCGGAGTTCTGGCCGCCGCTGGAGCGGACCCAGGCGGTGAGCGTGTAGGTGCCGTTGGTCAGCCCGGACAGGTACTGGTACGTCTCCACCTTGTAGGCGGAGGCCGAGTAGTGGCTCAGCCGGTAACTGCCGCCGTGACCACCGGACTCGGTGTACGAGGCGCCCGTGTCGCCGTACTCCGACCAGCCGGTGGGGACGGCCACGCCCGCACCGTCGGACTCGAACCCGCCGTTGGTGAGCGTGCTCGCCGCCTGCGCGGACTGGGCGGGCAGGGTGAGCAGGGCGAGCCCGGCCGCGAGCGGCAGCAGCAGGGCTCTGATGGTGCGTCTGGGATGGAACATCATCGTCCGTCGTCCCTTCGACGTGACTGGGGAGGGGTTCCTCCGGCGGGGCCGGAGGAGCGCCCCTCCGCCCGCGGCTCTCGTGGCACGCGCGGACGGAGGGGAGTCTGGGCGGGCCGGGCGCGGCGCCCGGCCCGCGGCCGGGCTCAGCCGTCGAGCCGTACGACCCGGACGGCGCCCGCCGGGACCGCGAGCCGGCCCGCGGCGCGCTCGCCCGTCAGCAGTTCGGTGCCGTGGGCCTCCAGGGGCACCTTGGCGTCGGTGGCGGTGTGGTTGATCGCGAACAGGAAGGTGCTGCCGGACTCGCCGGTGCGGCGGACCACCTCGACGTCGCGGGGCAGTTCGGCGCGGGGCGCGATCCGGGCGTCCTCGGCGGCCCGGCCGAGCAGCGCGTCCAGGCCGTGCGCGTCGAGGCGGGTCGACACGTACCAGGCGGTGCCCTCCCCCAACTGGTGCCGAGTGACCGCCGGGTGGCCCGCGGTGAGGCCGTCGGCGTAGCTCCAGACGGTCTCGGCGCCGCGCGGCACGACGAACTCGGTCCACACGTCACCGGTCAGCTCGGGTCCTTCGGGGCCGGTCAGCCGTACCGTCCGGTCCTTGAGCAGCGGGGAGAACTCCTCGACCGTGAGGCCGAGGGTCTCGCGCAGCGGGCCCGGGTAGGCGCCCTCGTGCACCGCGTCGTGCTCGTCGACGATGCCGGAGAAGTACGAGACGACGAGTGTGCCGCCGTTCTCGACGTACTCCCTGAGGTTGTCGCCGGCGGCCTCCGTCATCAGGTACAGGGCCGGTACGACGACAAGGGGATAGGCCGACAAGTCGCTTTCCGGGTGGGCGAAGTCGACGGTGAGGTGGCGGTCGTAGAGGGCCTCGTAGAAGGCGTCGGCGCGCTCGCGCGGGTCGTGGTCCTCGCTGGGGCGCCACTGGAGGTTCTGCGCCCACCAGGACTGCCAGTCCCACAGCACGGCGACGTCGGCCTGGGTGCGGGTGCCCTTGATCTGGCTCAACGAGTCGAGGGAGGCGCCGAGTCCGACGACCTCGCGCCACACCCGGGTCTCGGTGCCTCCGTGCGGGAGCATCGCGGAGTGGAACTTCTCGGCGCCGCGCCGGGACTGCCGCCACTGGAAGAACATCGCGCCCTCGGAACCGCGGGCCACGTGGGCGAGGGAGTTGCGGGCCATCTGGCCGGGCGCCTTGGCCGGATTGCGCGGCTGCCAGTTGACGCCCGAGGTGGAGTGCTCCAGGAGCAGCCAGGGGGCGCCGGCGGCGACCGAGCGGGTGAGGTCGGCGGCCATGGCGAGGTTGACGTGGGTGCGGCGGCCGTCGGTGATGAGGTAGTGGTCGTTGGTGACCAGGTCCACCTCGCGGCCCCAGGCCCAGTAGTCGATGGAGTCGCACTGGCTGAGGGCGGTCATGAAGTTGGTGGTCACCGGGACGCCGGGCGAGAGGCGGTGCAGGATGTCCCGCTCCGCGCGGAAGTTCTCGCGGATCGTGGCGTCGGCGAACCGCTTGTAGTCGAGGGCCTGGCCCGGGTTGCCGACGGTCGGGGTGGCGCGCGGCGGGTTGATCTGTGCCAGGTCCGTGTAGTGCTGGCCCCAGAAGGCCGTGCCCCAGGCCTCGTTGACCGCGTCGACCGTGCCGTACGTGTCCGCGAGCCAGCGGCGGAAGTGCGCGGCGCAGGAGTCGCAGTAGCAGGCCGAGACCGGGACACCGTACTCGTTGTGGACGTGCCACAGGGCGAGGGCCGGGTGGTCGCCGTAGCGCTCGGCCAGCCTGGTGGTGATGTTCGCCGCGGCCGCGCGGTAGTCGGCGTTGGAGTGGCAGATGGCGCCGCGCGAGCCGAACTCGTGGCGCACGCCCTCGGCGGTGACCGGCAGGGCCTCGGGGTGCGCCCGGTAGAACCAGGCGGGCGGTGCGACGGTCGGCGTACCGAGGTCGACGCGGATGCCGTTCTCGTGGAGCAGGCCGAGGACCCGGTCGAGCCAGCCGAAGTCGTACTCCCCCGGCGCCGGCTCCAGCAGGGCCCAGGAGAAGATCCCGACGCTCACCATCGTGACCCCGGCCTCGCGCATCAGCCGGACGTCCTCCTGCCAGACGCCTTCCGGCCACTGCTCGGGGTTGTAGTCCCCGCCGAAGGCGAGCCTGGTGAGGCCCCTGGGGCTGGTGTCCGGCATGGATCTCTCCCGTTTAATCGATCATTTGGGAACGTGCACACACATCGTCGGCGGCGTGAGGCCAACATAACCGCACAGCAACAACCATTGACAAGTGTCCGGGATGTTTCTCTACTGTGAACGCTCACAGAGCATGGCACGGACTCGCGACCGTCGAGGTTCCGGGCCTGAGAACGCTCACAGCATCTGCATGGCAGGTTCCCGCGACGGGCGGGGACCCAGGTCATAGGAGAGATCCATGCCGCACACGAAGCGCCGTCGCCTCGTGACAACCGCCGTCGCCGTCTCGCTCGGCGCCACCGCCCTCGCCGCCTGCGGCTCGTCCGACGACGACAGCAAGGCCGACTCCGGTCCGGTCTCGCTGACGTACTGGGCCTGGGCGCCCGGTATGGACAAGGTCGTGGACCTGTGGAACAAGGGCGAGGGCAAGAAGGAGCAGATCACCGTCACGGTGAAGAAGCAGGCGTCCGGCGACACGCTGGTCACCAAGATCCTCACCGCGCACAAGGCGAAGAACGGCCCCGACCTGGTCCAGGCCGAGTACCAGGCGCTGCCGACGCTGGTCAGCAACGACGCCGTCGCCGACATATCCAAGTCGGTCGGCGACGCGAAGTCGAAGTTCGCCGACGGCGTCTGGCAGCAGGTCACGCTGGGCACGGACGCGGTGTACGCGGTGCCGCAGGACATCGGCCCGATGATGTTCTACTACCGCGCGGACCTCTTCAAGAAGTACGGCCTGAAGGTCCCCACCACCTGGGACGAGTTCGCCTCGACCGCCCGCGCGCTGAAGAAGAAGGCCCCGGACGTCGACCTGACCACGTTCTCCGCCAACGACTCCGGTCTCTTCGCGGGCCTCGCCCAGCAGGCCGGCGCCAAGTGGTGGACCACCTCCGGAGACAAGTGGAAGGTCGCCGTCAACGACGCGGCCACCCAGAAGGTCGCCAAGTTCTGGGGCGGCCTGGTCAAGGAGGGCGCGATCGACAACCAGCCGATGTACACCCCGGCCTGGAACAAGGCGCTGGACACCGGCAAGCAGATCGCCTGGGTCTCCGCGGTGTGGGCACCGGGCACGCTGACCACGGCAGCGCCGGACACCAAGGGCAAGTGGGCGATGGCCCCGCTCCCCCAGTGGTCCGCGAACGACGACGTCACCGGCAGCTGGGGCGGCTCCTCCACCGCCGTCACCACCGACTCCAAGCACCAGGAGGCCGCCGCCAAGTTCGCCGCCTGGCTGAACACCGACGGCGACGCGCTCAACGCCCTCGCCAAGGAGGGCGGCATCTACCCGGCGTCCACCTCGGCCCAGCTCAGCGGCGCCTTCTCCAACCCGCCGGAGTACTTCTCGAACCAGGCCGACTTCTACACCGAGGCCGCCAAGATCGCGAAGACCACGGCGCCCTCCGCCTGGGGCCCGAACGTGAACGTCGCCTACACGACCTTCAACGATGCCTTCGGCACCGCGGCGAAGAACAAGTCGGACTTCGTGACCGCCCTGAACACCATGCAGGACGCCACGGTCGCCGACATGAAGAAGCAGGGCTTCGAGGTCTCTCAGTGACCAGCCCCACCGTCCGGAGGTCGTACGGGGTCAAGGGGGCCCCGTACGCCCACCCGTCTCCCACCACCGCCCTCAAACGAGCGCGGAGCGCCCCCTACTTTTTCCTCCTCCCCGCGACCGTCCTCTTCGCCCTGTTCTTCGCGCTGCCCATCGGGTACGCGGTCTGGCTCAGCTTCCGCAAGGTGCACGTCTCCGGTCTCGGCCTCGGCGCGGGCGCCCGCAGCGAGGTCTGGGCCGGCCTGGAGAACTACCGCGACGCCCTCACCGACAACGAGTTCTACAACGGTGCCCTGCGCGTCCTCGGCTACGGCTGCATCGTCGTCCCGGTGATGCTGGGCCTCGCCCTGCTGTTCGCCCTGATGCTCGACTCCGAGCGGGTCCGCCTCGCCCCGTTCACCCGGCTCGCGGTCTTCCTGCCGTACGCCATCCCCGGCGTGGTGGCCGCGCTGCTCTGGGGCTTCCTGTACCTGCCGGACGTCAGCCCCTTCTACTACGTGCTCGCCAAGCTGCACCTGCCGCAGCCCGACCTGCTGGACGGCGGGCCGCTGTACCTCGCGCTCTCCAACATCGCGGTCTGGGGCGGCACCGGCTTCAACATGATCGTCATCTACACCTCGCTGAGAGCCATCCCGGCCGAGGTGTACGAGGCGGCGAAGCTGGACGGCGCCACCCCGCTGCAGACCGCCCTGCGGATCAAGATCCCGATGGTGGCGCCCTCCCTGGTGCTGACCTTCTTCTTCTCGATCATCGCGACGCTCCAGGTGTTCAACGAGCCGATGACCCTCAAGCCCCTGACCAACTCGGTCAGCACGACCTGGAGCCCGCTGATGAAGGTGTACGTCGACGCCTTCGGCAAGGGGGACATCTACTCGGCGGCGGCCGAGGCGACCCTGATCGCCCTCGCCACGCTGGCGCTGTCCTTCGGGTTCCTGCGCGCCGCGAACCGCCGGAACAAGGAGGCAGCGCAGTGAGTTCCGTCGCCGTCCGCAAGGCCGCGCCGGCGGCCGGTACGACGCCCGGCACCGCCCAGGGGCCGCCGCTGCGCCGCCGGGTCGCTCTGATCCCGACGGCCGTCCTCCTGCTGGGCGCGGTCTACACGCTGCTGCCGGTCGCCTGGGTGGTCATCGCGTCCACCAAGTCCGGCAGCGAGCTGTTCTCCACGTTCACGTTCCTGCCCGGCACCGGCTTCACCCAGAACCTGAAGGACCTCAACGCCTACCGGGACGGCATCTACTGGCAGTGGATGGCCAACTCCGCCCTGTACGCCGGTCTCGGTGCCGTGGTCTCGACGTGCGTGTCGGCGGTCAGCGGGTACGCCCTCGCCGTCTACCGGTTCAGGGGCCGCGAGACGATCTTCAACGTGCTGCTCGCGGGCGTCCTGATGCCCCCGGTCATCCTCGCCATCCCGCAGTACCTGCTGCTCGCCAAGGCCAACCTCACGGACTCCTACCTGTCCGTGCTGCTCCCCCAGATCCTCGCCCCGTACGGGGTCTACCTCTCGCGGATCTACGCGGCCGCGGCCGTCCCCGCCGACGTGGTGGAGGCCGGGCGGATGGACGGGGCCGGCGAGTGGCGGATCTTCACCCGGATCGCACTGCCGATGATGGTCCCCGGCATGGTGACGGTGTTCCTGTTCCAGTTCGTGGCCATCTGGAACAACTTCCTGCTGCCGTACATCATGCTGAGCAACGACGAGCGGTTCCCGCTCACCCTCGGTCTGTACACGCTCCTGATGCAGGGCGCCAACACCCCGGCCCTCTACACCCTGGTGATCACCGGCGCGTTCCTGGCCGTGCTGCCGCTCATCGCGCTCTTCCTGGTCGTTCAGCGGTTCTGGAGCCTGGACCTGCTGTCCGGGGCCGTAAAGTCATGACCATGAGCAGTAGTGCGGGGGGCCGCCGCAGACCGCCGACGATCCACGACGTGGCCCGTGAGGCCGGTGTCTCACGGGGCACGGTCTCACGGGTGCTCAACGGCGGCCACTACGTCAGCCCCGCCGCGCAGGAGGCGGTCAACGACGCCATCCGCAGGACGGGTTACGTGGTGAACCGGCACGCCCGGTCGCTGATCACCGGGCGTTCGGACTCGGTGGGCTTCCTGCTCACCGAACCCCAGGAGCGGTTCTTCGAGGACCCCAACTTCAATGTGCTGCTGAGCGGTTGCACCAAGGCACTGGCGAGCCACGACATCCCGCTGCTGCTGATGCTGGCGGGCACGAAGGACGAACGGCGGCGGATCACCCGGTACATCACGGCCGGCCACGTCGACGGGGTGCTGCTGGTCTCCAGTCACTCCGGTGACCCGGTCGCGGAGGAACTGCGCGAGGCGGGCGTGCCGCTGGTCGCCTGCGGCAAGCCGATCGGGCTCGGTTCGAAGGTCGGTTACGTGGCCGCCGACGACCGGGACGGCGCCCGGGACATGGTCCGGCATCTGCTGGCCGTGGGGCGCCGCCGGATCGGCATGATCACCGGCCCGCTGGACACCCCCGGCGGCGTCGAGCGGCTCGCCGGCTACCAGGAGGTCCTCACCGAGGCGGGCGTCGAGATCGACGAGGCGCTGGTGGTGTCCGGGGACTACAGCCGGGCCAGCGGCGCGGCCGGCGCCGAGCGGCTGCTCGCGCAGGCCCCGGACCTGGACGCCGTGTTCGTGGCCTCCGACCTGATGGCCCAGGGCGTGCTGACGGTGCTGGAGCGGGCCGGGAAGCGGGTGCCGGATGACATCGCTGTCGGCGGGTTCGACGACTCCCCGGTGGCCACCGAGGTGAGCCCGGCGCTCACCACGATCCGGCAGCCCTGGGACCGGATCAGCAACGAGATGGTGCGGGTGCTGCTCGCGCAGATCGGCGGGGAGGATCCGGCGGCGGTGATCCTGCCGACGGAGCTGGTCGTTCGCGACTCCGCGTGAGGGGGGCCGGGCGCCGCAGGGGGTGCCTGGAATGGCGTCGGGCGTCTGCCGCGCCGTCGTGGCTGGTCGCGCAGTTCCTCGCGCCCCTTCGGGGGCGCCTGCCGGCGGGGCGTGTCAGTCGGTCAGGATCGGAGAAGCCGTGGTGGGGGTGCCCGGCCTAGCGTGGGATCACCGACGGGGAACGCGTCGGGCCACGCAGGGCGACAAGGAGAAGGTCCCATGACCGCAGGCATCCAGACGATCATCTACCCGGTGAAGGACGCGGAGCGTGCCAAGGCCGTGTTCGGGGCGCTGCTGGGCGCCGAGCCGTACGCCGACACGCCCTACTACATCGGGTACAAGGCCGCCGGGCAGGACGTCGGCCTGGATCCGAACGGGCACGCCCAGGGGCTGACGGGGCCGACGCCGTTCTGGCACGTCACCGATCTGCGGGAGCGGCTGGCGGCCTTGCTGGCGGCGGGCGCCGAGCTCGTGCAGGACGCACGGGACGTCGGCAACGGCCGGCTGATCGCCTCGGTCAAGGACGCCGACGGCAACATGGTGGGACTGCTCCAGGACCCGGTCGCCTGAGCGTCCCCGTGGCGTCACGGGACACCACCCCACGACTGCTTGCACCCGCACTAGTTGCACACTCAACAATTGGCCGGAACAGTGCTACCGTGCGGGTATGGCAGTCAAGACGGCCGAGGCCCGGCTCGAAGACCGGTGGCGGGACATCCTGTCGGTGCACGCGCGCACGATGTGCGAGATCGACCGGGTGCTGCATCCGCACGGGCTGGGCGCGAGCGATTTCGAGGTGCTCGACCTGCTGGCCACCGAGACCCCGGCCGACGGTGACCAGTGCCGGGTGCAGAACCTGGTGGGACGGGTGCATCTGAGCCAGAGCGCGCTGTCCCGGCTGATCGGGCGGCTGGAGAAGGACGGCCTGGTCGAGCGGTCGGTCTGCGTCGAGGACCGGCGGGGCGTGTGGGTCGCGCTCACCGCCAGGGGCCGCGCCCTGCACGCCGAGGTACAGCCCCTCCAGCGCGCGGTGCTGGAGCGGATGCTGGAGCACCCCGCCGGCTAGAGCCGTCCAGAGGGCGCACTCGATGCCGCCCCTGGAGGGATCTTCCTTCAGTGGGGCCGGGTTACCCGTGGCCGGGGGGAGCTTCCGGCCGTCCTTCGCCGGGCCGCCGGTCCATCGGGCGGCGGGGCGGGATCGGCTGTGACGGGAAGTCGCGGGGGCCGGTCCACAGGGCCGGTACGGCGTCGCAGCGACGGCACAGCTCGTAGGCGACGGCCTCGTAGTTGACCCGCCAGCCGTGGAAGTGCGGCCACGCCTCCGCGGGGCTGCGCTCGGCCCGGAAACCGGTCTTCTCCAGCATGGCCACGGCCTCCTCGAACTCCGCGTACGTCAGGTCGATCGGGGCGTCCGGGGCCGGGTCGGTGTCGAAGCTCGCCCGTACCGAGGCGGCGATGTCGCGCAGCGCGGTGAAACCGGCCCGCAGCACCAGGCGGGCCGCGGGCGGCGCGGAGGCCGGGGAGAGGGCGAGCTGCATGGCGGCGGCGTCCATGACGGCGATCAGGCCGACCAGCCAGCTGCGGTAGGGGCGGGGCGAACGGAACGCCAACAGCACCGGGTAGGTGGCGTGGCTCTCCCCCATGTCCGCGGCCAGCCGCTCCCAGGCCCGGTACAGCTCGGGCAGCGCGGTCTCGGTGTCGACCAGCCACTGCCGGGCGAGGATCTCCGGGCCCCAGGCGGGCTCGCCGGCCCGCGACTGGAGCAGGGTGACCTCCAGTTCACGGCGGTTGTAGGCCGCGTACAGGGTGGGGAGGTAGGCGATCTGCAGGGCGATGACGACGGGTCCGGTGGCGGCGGCGACGAAGTCGAGCGCGGACAGCCGCAGCCGGGCGCCGCTGGCGAATCCGAGCGTGAAGAGGCTGGAGCCGGCCTCTCGGAAGGCGGTGCTCCAGGACAGCGGGGAGAAGGCGTACAGCAGCATGCCGAAGCCGAGGAACACCCCGCCGAGCCAGGCGGCGAGCATGCCGATCAGCATCAGCGGGGCGAGCCAGGTCAGCGCGCGGTCGATGGCGCGGTAGCCGCCGCGGTGGGCGACGAGGCAGAGCATCCGGCGCAGGGTCGCCCACAGCCGGTACACCAGTACGGAGTACAGGCCTCTGGGAACGACGAGCGTGCGCAGGATGCTGCGCAGGACCAGGATCAGTACCAGGCCCCCGGCCACCCCGGAGATCCATTCCATGGCGCCATTCTGGCCCGCACGGCGGTCTCCTGGTGACCGGAACCCTGCGTGGCGTCAGCCCGCCGACGGGGCGAGCAGGGTGCGCACTCCCTCCGAGGTGAGCGTCAGCGCGTGGGCGGAGCTGCCGTCGATCGCGAGCGACAGGTTGTCCTCGGGCCACTGCGAGGCGAGCGCGCCGAGCGGCACCACACGGTAGCGGGAGACGGTCGGCAGCAGGCCGGTCAGCTCTCCCTCCGAGGTGAACACGGGGACGACGGGGTCGCCGTCGGGCCGTTCCAGGACGGGCAGCGCGATCATCGCGGGGTCGGCCGTCTCGCCGGCGTCGTCCGGCACCGGGACGAGGACGTCGCTGTGGGCGAGGGTGTCCAGGGCGGTGCGGTCCTCGGCGTTCACGGCCAGCGTGTCGAGCGCCCGCTGGGCCGGCGTCGGGAAGTCGTCGTGTGCGGGTGTCTCCATTGCAGATCCCCAGATAGGTGGCGGTACCGGCCGGATCCGGCAGGTCGCCGGGCGGCCACGGCTCGCGTACCCGATCGGCGTCGGGGCATGCGCCGGGACCACCAGGGCTTTCCAGGGGATCAACGGGATGCCGCCGGCGGGCAGGCCGCACCGGCCCCGGCCGACGGCGAGCGGATGCGGCGCCGCTTCCGGGACGCGGCGAATTCAGCACGGCGTGCGGAGCACGTCCCGACCGAAACCGCCAACCGGGGTGGCGGGGGGCGGAACGGGGGTGGTGCGGGGGCAGTTCCCGGTGGCACGTGCCTCGCGCTCCGTCACCCGGCATCACTCACGGCCCGGGAACAGGGGTAGGGCTAGCCGCGGAAGGTGACGGTCCGCATTCGCTCCGTCACGCCTGCGACAGGAGAGAAGGAAAAGTCATGTCGGTCGAGACCGGTACGGCGCCCGCGGCGGGCGCCGAGGAGCGGGAGCAGCAGAGCCTCGGTACCGCGGCGGCACGGAATCTCACGACGACGACCAAGTCCACACCCCAGATGCAGGAGATCAGCTCACGGTGGCTCACGCGGGCGCTGCCGTGGGTGGACGTGCCGGGCGGCACCTACCGCGTCAACCGCCGGCTGTCCTACCGGGTGGGCGACGGGCGGGTGACCTTCGTGCAGACCGGCGCGCAGGTCAGTGTGATCCCCGCCGAGCTGGGCGTACTGCCGCTGCTGCGCGGCTTCGAGGACGGCACCGCGCTCCAGGCACTGGCGGCGCGGTTCGAGCAGCGGGAGTACGCGCCGGGGCAGGTGCTCGTGTCGGCGGGCCGGCCCGCCGACCACGTGTACCTGATCGCGCACGGCAAGGTGGAGCGGATCGGCGAGGGGCCGTACGGCGACGAGGCGGTCGTCGGGCTGCTCGCGGACGGCGACACCTTCGGCGGCCACGTGCTCGCGGGTCCGGACGGCGCCTGGGACTTCACGGCCCGCGCGGCGACGGCCACCACCGTGCTCGAGCTGCCGCACACGGCCTTCGCGGAGGTGGCGGGCCGCCACGCCGACCTGCGGGCGCATGTCGAACTGGCGAGCCTGGACGGCCACCGGGACACCAACGCCTTCGGCGAGGCCGGGATCGCGCTCAGCGCGGGCCACACGGGCGAGCCGGACATCCCGCACACCTTCGTGGACTACGAACCGGCGCCGCGCGAGTACGGACTGAGCGTCGCGCAGACCGTGCTGCGCGTGCACTCCCGGGTGGCCGACCTCTACAACCAGCCGATGAACCAGACCGAGCAGCAGCTCAAGCTCACCGTCCAGGTGCTGCGGGAGCGCCAGGAGCACGAGCTGGTCAACAACCGGGACTTCGGACTGCTCCACAACGCCGACCACGGCCAGCGGATCTCCACCCACGCGGGCCCACCGACCCCCGACGACCTCGACGAGCTCCTCGGCATGCGGCGCGAGACGACCCACCTGTTCGCGCATCCCAAGGCGATCGCCGCGTTCGGCCGCGAGTGCAACCGGCGCGGTCTGTACTTCGGCAGCGTCGAGATCGGCGGCCACCACCTGCCGGCCTGGCGCGGGGTGCCGCTGCTGCCCTGCGGCAAGATCCCGGTCTCGCCTTCGCGTACCTCCTCCATCATCGCGCTGCGGGCCGGCGAGCAGAACCAGGGCGTGGTCGGCCTCTTCCAGACCGGTCTCCCCGACGAGGTGGAGCCCGGCCTGAACGTCCGCTTCATGGGCATCAACGAACAGGCCGTCATCTCCTACCTGGTCAGCACCTACTACTCGGCGGCGGTCCTGGTCCCCGACGCCCTCGGCGTCCTGGAGAACGTGGAGGTGTCACGCCGGGACTAGGGGCTGTCCGCCGGATCATGCCGCAGACGGCCCCTGGCCCAGCAGTTCGGCCACGGTCGTCAGGCGGATCAGGGGGGCGTACAGGTCAAGGAGCTGGAGGGCCTTGGTGTGGGTGTCGTCGGTGGCGCCCGCGCAGGCGTCCGTGACGACCACGACCTCGACTCCGGCGTCGGCCGCGGGCAGCGCGGTGGACAGCACGCAGCAGTCGGTGCTGACGCCGGTCAGGACGAGGCGGCCGTACGGGGCGGTGCGGGCGGCGAGTTCGGGGGTCCACTTGCCGAACGTCGGGGCGTCGAGGACGACTTCGGCGCTGTCGGTGAACTCGTCGGTCAGACTCCAGAGTCCGGCGTCGGGAGCCTGGCGGGCGAAGGGCCACCGGTCGTAGTAGGCCCGCCAGGCGCCGGTGGGGCGGGCGGGGGCGACGAAGCGGGTGAAGACGGTGCGGTGCGCGAAGGCGGGGAGGAGACGTCGTACGCCTGCCGCCGCCTCGGTGTAGCGCGGGGCGGCCCAGGCGCTGGCGGGGTCCGCGAAGACGTGCTGCATGTCGATGACGGCCAGCAGGCCGGGCGGGGCGGTCACGCGGTCGCCGCCGGTGCGCCCGAGGGCTCGGCCTCCTGGGCGCGGACCCGGCCGCGGGCCAGGGCCAGGGTGCCGAGGAAGCCGAGCGCCAGGGCGGCGAGGACACCCAGGTTGGCGTAGGCCCAGGCACCGGATCTGCCGCCGAGGCCGAGCGGGCCCAGCAGGTAGCCCTGCCAGGTCAGCCAGCTCGCGGCGGTGTTGGTGACCAGGCCCCAGCCGAGCGCGGTGGCGGCGACGGTGAGGAGCAGCGGCAGGAGCGGCACGTCGCCGTAGCGGCCGGCCGGGCGGTACAGGTCCGCCTCGTCGTAGTCGCGGCGGCGCAGTGCCAGGTCGGCGAGCATGATGCCGCACCAGGCGGCGATCGGGACGCCGAGGGTGGTGAGGAAGCCCATGAACTGGCCGAGGAAGTCGTCCGCGAAGAAGACGATGTAGACCGCGCCGGCGATCATCAGCACGCCGTCGACCAGCGCGGCCAGGTAGCGCGGCACCCGCAGGCCCGCGGAGAGCAGGGCGAGGCCCGAGGAGTAGATGTCCAGGACCGCGCCGCCGACCAGGCCGAGGACGGCGACGACGGCGAACGGGACCAGGAACCAGGTGGGGAGGATGGTCGTGAGCGCGCCGATGGGGTCCGCCGCGATCGCCTTGTCCAGGGTCTCGGAGGATCCCGCGAGCAGGAGGCCGAAGACCAGCAGGAGCAGCGGGGCGACGGAGCCGCCGAAGGTGGTCCAGCCGATCACGCCCCGGCTGGAGGAAGTGCGCGGCAGATAGCGGGAGTAGTCGGCGGCGGCGTTGACCCAGCCGAGGCCGAAGCCGGTCATCATGAACACCAGCGCGCCGATGAACTGTTGGGCCGAGCCGGACGGGACGGCGCTCACCGTGGCCCAGTGGACGTGGTCGGCGACCAGCACGACGTAGACGACCGTGAGGACGCCGGTCACCACCGTGATCACGGTCTGCAGCCGCATGATCAGGTCGAAGCCCATCACGCCGCCGGCCACGGTCAGGGCGCAGACCACGATCAGGGCGACCACCTCGGTCTCGGTGCCGCCGCCCCAGCCGAGCCGGGTGAAGACGGTCGCGGTGGCCAGGGTGGCGAGGGCGGTCAGCACGGTCTCCCAGCCGACGGTCAGCACCCAGGAGACCACCGAGGGCAGCCGGTTGCCGCGCACGCCGTAGGCGGCCCGGCTGAGCACCATCGTGGGTGCCGAGCCGCGTTTCCCGGCGACCGCGACGAAACCGCAGAGCAGGAAGGAGACGACGATCCCGAGGACGCCGGCGGCCAGCGCCTGCCAGAACGAGATGCCGAAGCCGAGCGCGAACGCGCCGTAGCTCAGTCCGAGGACGGACACGTTCGCACCGAACCAGGGCCAGAACAGGGTGCGCGGGGTGCCCTTGCGGTCGGCGTCGCCGATGACGTCGAGGCCGTGCGTCTCGACCTGGAGCTGTCGGCCGGTTTCCGGTGTGTCCGCCATCGTCGACCCATCTGTCCAGGTGTGTTGGCTGGAGGCTAGGTCGGCGGCCGTCGGGGGTCAAGGCGGATTCGATCAGGCGCCGGGCCTGCGGGTCCCCCGTCGGGGCGAACCGATTTGACACCGCCGCACACCCCTCAGCACTCTATGATCATGACATCCATTTTCAACAGGAGGTCCGATCAGCGATGCGTGTGGCTTTCGTCGGCAAGGGCGGCAGTGGCAAGACGACCCTGTCGGCCCTCTTCGCCCGTCACCTGGCACGGTCCGGCGCGCCGGTCGTGGCGATCGACGGCGACATCAACCAGCACCTCGCCCACGCTCTCGGCCTCGACGAGGACGAGCCGTTCCCGGCGCCGCCGCTGAGCGCGCGCACCGGCGAGATCAAGGACTTCCTGCGCGGCACGAACCCCCGGATCACCTCCCGGGAGGCCATGGTCAAGACGACACCGCCGGGGCGCGGTTCACGGCTGCTGCGGCTGCTGGGCGACGACGAGGTGCACTCCCGGCACGTCCAGGAGGTCGGCGGGGTGCCGCTGATGGTCACGGGGGCGTTCGCCGACGGCGACCTCGGGGTGTCCTGCTACCACTCCAAGCTCGGCGCGGTGGAGCTCTACCTCAACCATCTGGTGGACGGTCCGGGCGAGTACGTGGTCGTCGACATGACCGCGGGCGCCGACGCCTTCGCCTCCGGCCTGTTCACCCGGTTCGACATGACCTTCCTGGTGGTCGAGCCGACCCGCAAGAGCCTGTCCGTGTACCGCCAGTACCGTGACCACGCTGCCGAGTTCGGGATCCCGGTCGCCGTGGTCGGCAACAAGGTGACCTCCGCGGACGACCTCGCCTTCCTGCGTGAGCGGGTGGGTGACGACCTCCTCGCCCACTGCGGGCTGTCCCCGTACGTCCGGGCCCAGGAACAGGGCCGCCGCGACGGAGCGCTGGAGGCGCACAACTCGCGGGCCCTGGACCGGTTGCGGGCCGCCGTCGACGCGCGGGCCAAGGACTGGGACGCCTTCCAGCGGCACGCCGTGGAGTTCCACCTGCGCAACGCCGCCGCCTGGGCGGACGCGGCCACCGGCGAGGACCTGTCGGCCCAGGTCGACCCGGACTTCCGCCACGGACCGGCGGCGCTGCCCGCCTTCGCCTGACGCCTCGGTGCGCTTTTCTCCGCACCGCCGAGCGCCGAGGAACCCCCGCCGAAGACCGACACCCACCGAAGAGCAACACCGACCGAAGAGCAACACCCCACCGAAGAGAACAGGAAACCGTCACATGTCGCTGGACGTCTCCCCGCAGCTGCTCGCCGAAGCCGAGAACGGCGCGGTGCGGGAGGAGGACTTCGTGGAAACCGTCCGTACGTCGCTGCCGTACGCGTACGACCTGATCGCCCGGCTCAGCACCGAACTGCGCTCCGGGAGCGCCGAGTTCGCCGACAACCAGACGCCGCCGCCGTCGGAGCGGGAGCGCGGGCAGCTGCTGCGGGCGCTGTCCTCCGACGCGATCCGGGGCAGCCTGGAGCGGCACTTCGGGGTCGCCCTCGCGTTCCAGAACTGCCACCGGGTCGCGGTGTTCCCGCCGGAGGCCCGGGGCGGCCGGACGCACCTGCGCTTCACCTCGACGCGCGCGCAGATCCTCAACCAGTCCCCGGAGTTCCGCGACTGCTGACCCGGCGGTCCGCTCAGCCGGTGACGAGTTCGGCGAACCGCTCCGCTCCCACGTTGCCGCCGGAGAGGATCACGCCGACGCGGCGCGGCAGCGGTGTCACCCGGTGGGCGAGCAGCGCGGCCAGACCACTGGCGCCGCTGGGCTCCACGACGGTCTTCAGCCGCTCGAAGGCGAACCGCATCGCGTCCCGGATCTGGTCGTCGCTCACCAGTGAAATGCCGTCCACCAGGCGCTGGTTGACGGAGAAGGTCAGCTCGCCGGGGATGTCCGCGGCCTGACCGTCGGCGATGGTCCGGGGCACCGGGACGGACACCCGGTGCCCCGCCTCCAGGGACCGCCTGGTGTCGTCCCCGGCCTCCGGCTCGACCCCGACGACCCGGATCCCCGGCAGCAGCCCCTTGGCGGCGGTGGCGCTGCCGGCGATCAGCCCGCCGCCGCCGACCGGCACCACCAGGGCGTCCAACTCACCCACTTCCTCGATGAGTTCGAGAGCGGCGGTGCCCTGGCCCGCGATCACGTGCGGGTGTTCGTACGGCGGGACCAGGGCGAGTCCGCGGTCGGCCGCGAGGGCCTCGCCGATGGCGACCCGGTCGCCGGTGTAGCGGTCGTAGGTCACGATCTCCGCGCCGTATCCGGCGGTCGCGTCCAGCTTCGCGCGCGGGGTGTCCTCGGGCATCACGATGACGGCGGTGGTGCCGAGTTCCCGGGCGGCGAGGGCGACGGCCTGGGCGTGGTTGCCGGAGGAGTAGGCGGCGACACCCCTGGCCAGCTGCTCGGCGGACAGCCGGGACACGGCGTTGTAGGCACCCCGGAACTTGAAAGCGCCGATGCGCTGGAGGTTCTCGCACTTCAGGAAGACCTCGGCGCCGACCAGCGCGTCCAGGGTGCGCGAGCGCAGCACGGGGGTGCGGTGGGCGACCCCCTTGATCCGCGCGGCCGCGTCGTGCACGTCCTGGAGAGTCACGGGCGGGGTGTCGGGCATGTTCGTCCTCCGGTTCGACGTCAGTCGTCTAGACTTATTGTCTATCATCTGGACGTAAAGTCCAGACCCGACCGGAGTGAGGGCACCGATGCCACAGGGATCGGCACGAGAGGCGGCCGGCGAGACGGCGGTGCGCACCGAGCAGGACGCGATCATCGCGGCGCTGGCACCGGTCGTCGACGGGATCGTGGCGACCTTCGGATCCTTCTGCGAGGTCGTGGTCCATGACTTCCGCCGCCCGGAGCGGTCGGTCGTCGCCATCGCCGGCTCGGTCACCGGGCGGGCGGTCGGCGGGTCGATGAGCGAGATCGGGATGAAACTGCTGGCGGCCGGCGACCAGGCGGACGACGAGCTGAACTACCTGACCCGCACCCGGGAGGGGAAGCTGGTCAAGTCCTCCACGATGGTGCTGCGCGACTCGGCCGGCACCGCGTTCGGGGCGCTGTGCGTGAACCTGGACGTCACCGCCGTGAACCAGGTGCACGTCCTGGTCGGCGGACTGGCCGGGGTCACCGCCGTGCCCGGGGCGCCGCCGACCACCACGTTCGGCGACGACGTCACCGCCGTGCTGGACTCGATCGTCGACGCCCGCCAGCTCCGCGAGCACAAGCCGTGGGACCAGCTCAGCCGCGCGGAGCGGGTCGAGCTCTTCGGTGACCTGGACCGGCAGGGCGTCTTCGCGGTGCGCGGCGCGGTGCAGCAGGTCGCCGCGCGCCTGGGCATCTCCCGGGCCTCCGCCTACAACTACCTCGCCGCCACCCGCGCCGGCTGACCCGCGGCCCGGTCAGCCGATGTCGACGACGCGGGCCCACGCGGGCGGCGCGTCCGGCACGTAGCCGTCCTCGCTCCACGAGCCGCCGTACCCCCGCGGGAACAGGCCCACCACCGTCCGGCACGGCGGCTGCGCCTGCGGCCAGGGCGTCTGCCCGTCGGTCAGGGCCACCACGACGTCCGGCGCCGGGCGGGCCCGCAGCGCTCTGGCGAAGCCCGCGCGCAGGTCGGTGCCGCCGCCGCCGACCAGCGGGATGCCCTCCGCCCGGCAGAGCGGGTGCGCGGTCCGGGCGGCCGCGTCGCAGGAGACCACGGACACCAGGTCCCGGCGGCCGCCGACGGCCCGTGCGATCGCCGCCACCTCCAGCAGGGCGGCGCCCAGTTCGGCGTCGCTGACCGACGCGGAGGTGTCGATGACGACACAGACCCGGGGCGGCCGGCGGCGCAGGCTGGGCAGGACCACGCC
The DNA here is from genome assembly GCF_022343545.1 of Streptomyces arenae. Lineage (NCBI taxonomy): Bacteria > Bacillati > Actinomycetota > Actinomycetes > Kitasatosporales > Streptomycetaceae > Streptomyces > Streptomyces arenae. The sequence goes on along the minus strand of NZ_JAKQYH010000030.1, from coordinate 2,122 downwards.
GGGCAGCGCGGCCGAGCGGCGCGCGGGGCGTCCGTAGCTGTAGTCGTCGCCCGCGCCCGCGGCCGAGACCGCCGAGCGGACCGCCGCGCCCAGCAACTCCCGCCAGGGCTGCGGCGGCTGGAAGGCCTCCTCGGCCCAGCGCCGCCAGCCGTCCGGGGTGCTGCCCGGGCGGCCGGTGATGGCCTGCGCGACCCGGAACCGGACCCCGTCCCGCTCCTGTTCACTGAGACCGTGCGCGCCGTCGGGCCCCAGGTCCCATTCGCGCTCCCGGCCGTCGGCGCCGCTGCCGCAGTCGAGCCAGGTGAGGTCCTGGGTCAGCGGTCCGAGCCGGAACAGCCGCAGGTAGTCCTCCATGAGCAGGCCCTCGTCCAGTCTCAGCGTCCGCGGCCGGATCGCGCCGTCCGGCCGGGCCAGGCCGTCGCCGTACGCGTCGTCGTTGATCTCCAGGTCCGCCGCGATGTTCATCCGCAGCCGCTCGCCGGGGCCGGTCAGCCCGCGTTCCCGTGCCACCCGGTCACTGCGGGTGTGGTGGTCGCGCAGCAGGTGGGACACCTCGTGCACCCACACCCCGGCCAGGTCCTCCACCGGCATCCGGGCCACGAAGGCAGGCGAGACGTAGCACCGCCAGTGCCGGTCGACGGCCATGGTGGGAACCTGCCGGGACGCCACGACGTGCAGCGCGAACAGGGCGGTGGCGAGGTAGGGGCGGGCGCGGGCGGCCTGGAGCCGGGCGGCGTACAGCTTGTCCAGGTCCAGAACACCGCCCGTCGTGGCGCCGCCCGTCGTGGTGGCGGTCGTCGTGGCACCGCCCGTCGTGGGGGCGGTCGTCATGGGGGCGGTCATCGGGTCGCCCCCTGGGCCGCGATCCGTGCGGCGGCCCGGTCGGCGCGCCGGGAGACGGACACCGCTCCGGCGAGCCGCTCGACCGCCTCCGGTACGTCCCAGTCGTCCCGGCGCAGCGCGGCCAGGGTGGTGGCGGGGACCACCACCAGGTCGGGAGCGCCGGTGTCCAGGGCCCGCACCAGCAGGGCCCAGGCGGCGTCCCAGCGGGCCCGGTCCGGTCGTTCGCGGACCGCCGCGACCACGCCGTCCAGCACGGCCTGCCGCAGGTCACCGCGTTCGGGCAGGTCGGCGGCGGCCGGGTCGGCGAGCAGCGTCTCGGGGTCGGGCAGCTCCAACCGGTCGACGCTCGCCAGCAGTTCGAGCCCCGGGCCGTCCCCGACGGTGCCCCGGACCAGCAGCGAGAGCACGTCCCGGGAGGCACCGGCGGCACGGGCGAAGGCGACCAGGCGCAGCGTCATGTCCCAGCTGCGGGGCGACGGCCAGGCACCGCCGCGCCGGGTCTCGCCGCTGGGCAGGCGGTGGACGAGCGTGGGGCGGGTGGCCAGCAGCCCACAGACCGCGCGGCGCGCGAAGTCCACGGCGGCCGGCAGCCGGTCCGGGTCAAGCCGGGGCAGGGTCGCCCGCGGCCAGGTACCGCCGAGGCCGCGTACGACGACCTCGTGGTCGTGGGCCCACTGGAGGTGCACGAACCGGTTGGCCAGCGGCGGGCTCAGCTCCCAGCCGTCGGCCGCCGAGGACCGCGGGTTGGCGGCGGCCACGATCCGGACGCCGGGCGGAAGTCGCAGGGCGCCGACGCGGCGCTCCAGGACCAGCCGGAGGAGAGCGGCCTGCACGGCGGGCGGCGCGGTCGACAGTTCGTCGAGGAACAGCAGGCCCCGGCCCGCCCGCACCAGCCGTACCGCCCAGTCCGGCGGGGCCATGGGGACGCCCTGGACGGCGGGGTCGTCCCCCACGACGGGCAGCCCGGCGAAGTCGGACGGCTCGTGCACGCTGGCGATCACGGTGGTCAGGGGCAGGTCGAGGGCGGTGGCCAGCTGGGCGATGGCGGCGGTCTTGCCGATGCCGGGCTCGCCCCACAGCAGGACCGGCAGGTCGGCGGCGACGGCCAGGGTGAGCGCCTCCAGCTGGGAGTCGCGGCGGGGTTCGGTGGCGGAGTCGCCGAGCAGCGTCAGCAGGTCGTCGGCTACGGCGAGTTGGTCGGAAACGTGCGTGGGCATGTCTGATCACCTTGGGGTGTGAAGGGGRGGGGGCGGGGGTCAGCGCCAGGCGGCGGGGCGGG
>NZ_JAKQYH010000046.1:0-65307 GCF_022343545.1 Streptomyces arenae | reverse complement strand
GCGGGGGCGGGGGCGGGGATGGTGGCCGTCAGGCCGTCGGTGACCTGGCCCGCGGGCGGCGGGGTCACGGCGGCGATCGCCGTGGTCACCACGCCGGCCGGTTCGCCGGCCTCGGTGCCGAGGACGTTGCTGCTGTCCACGACCTCGCGGCGGGAGAGCTTCCAGATCGTGGCGCTCGCCGCCACCAGGAAGACGGCGACGGCCGCCGTGCCCCAGTCGCCGAGGTCCGTCACGGACTCGGCGAGCGCGCCGACCAGGGCGGCCGCCGGGAGGGTGAGCACCCAGGCGACGATCATGCGGGTCGCGGTGGACCAGCGGACCGTGCCGCCCTTGCGGCCCAGGCCGGCGCCCATCACCGAGCCCGAGACGACGTGCGTGGTGGAGAGGGAGAAGCCGAGGTGGGAGGAGGCCAGGATGGCGGTGGCCGCGCTGGTCTGGGCGGCGAAGCCCTGCTGCGGCTGAAGGTCGGTCAGGCCCGTGCCCATGGTGCGGATGATCCGCCAGCCGCCGATGTACGTGCCGAGCGCGATGGCGAGGCCGGCGGAGAGGATGACCCAGGTGGGAGGGTTGGAGCCGGGGGCGATGGAGCCGCCGGCGATCAGCGCGAGGGTGATGATGCCCATCGTCTTCTGCGCGTCGTTGGTGCCGTGCGCGAGCGAGACCAGTCCGGCGGAGGCGATCTGGCCGGCCCGGTAGCCCTTGCGGGTCGCCTCGTCCTCGGCGTTCTTCGAGAGCGTGTAGGAGAGGCGGGTGGAGAGGAGCGCTGCGAGGCCCGCGACGACGGGGGCCGCCACCGCCGGGAGCAGCACCTTGGTGACGAGCACGTCGCCGTGGACCGCGCCGAAGCCGGCCGAGGCGACGGTGGCGCCGATCAGACCGCCCATGAGGGCGTGCGAGGAACTGGAGGGCAGGCCCACCAGCCAGGTCACCAGGTTCCAGAGGATCGCGCCGACCAGGGCGGCGAAGATGACCTCGGGACGGATGCCGTTCTCGTCGACGAGCCCCTTGGAGATCGTGTTGGCGACCTCCACGGAGAGGAAGGCGCCCACCAGATTGAGCGCGGCGGACATGGCCACCGCGATCTTGGGCTTGAGTGCACCGGTCGAGATGGTGGTGGCCATCGCGTTGGCGGTGTCGTGGAAACCGTTCGTGAAATCGAACGCGAGTGCGGTGACCACCACAATCGCGAGGATCAGCGAGAAGCTTTCCATTTACCCAGGCAATCTTTCGAAGTCGTTGGCTGTTGGACCGTAGGCAACCTGGGTGAACGGCAGATGAACTGAGAGGGGCTTGAGGGTGTCGATGAAGGAGGGTTTTCATTCCGCTTGTGGTCCGGCGGCCCAGGCGCCGCTTGGCCGGTGACCCCGGGCGAACGGCTTCAGCCGCCCAGCCGACCCGCCGAAGAGATTCTGGTCACCTCACAGCCCACCGCCGGCCCACTGCCGCCGGGGCAGCGGGTCCTCCGGCGCGTGGCCGTGCGGATCACCGGCCGCTTCTCGTCGTACGGGTTGTATGCGATGTCGAGCCTGGGCGGCTTGTCCAGCCGCGCCGGTCCGCCCGGGTGCCGGCTGGCAGGATCGGGTCATGGCTGAGCAGCGGTGGGACGAGCGGGACGGACCGGGCGAACGAGGCGAACGGGGTGGGCGCGTTGGGTGCGATGGCGCACGGGGTGTGCCGGAACCGCTGAGGCGCGAGGTGAGCGCGGCGGAGGCCGACGCCTGGCGTGATCTCGTCGGCACGGCCCGCCGCACGGTGGCCGACGGACTGGTCGTCGGCACCTCCGGCAACGTCTCGGTCCGCGTCGGCGACACCGTGCTGGTCACACCGTCGGGCGTGCCGTACGACCGGCTCACCCCGGACGACGTGACCGGCGTGGACCTCGACGGCCGCCAGGTCCTCGGCACCCTCGTCCCCACCAGCGAACTGCCGATGCACCTCGCGGTCTACGGCAGCACCGGCGCCGGTGCCGTCGTGCACACCCACGCGCTGCACGCGACGGCCGTCTCGACGCTCGTCCCCGAGCTCCCGGCGATCCACTACATGTCCGGGGCGCTCGGCGGCGCCGTCCGGGTCGCCCCGTACGCGACCTACGGCACCGACGAGTTGGCCGAGAACATGCTCCGCGCGCTGGCCGGCCGCTCCGGCTGTCTCCTCCGGAACCACGGCGCGATCACCTACGGCAGCACCCTCTCCGAGGCGTACGACCGCACCGCCCAGCTGGAATGGATGTGCCGCCTCTGGCTGACGGCGTCCACGGTCCCGGGCCTGGCCCCGACCCTGCTCTCCCCGGACCAGATGGCGCAGGCGGCGGAGAAACTCAGGGGATACGGCCAGGGCGGGCGCTGAATCCCGGCCGCGGGGGCAGACGCGTGGTACGGAACGCGCGTCCCGAGTACGGAACGCGCATCCGGAAGGCGTGTCCCGAACAAGACGGGTCCCTGAGGAAGGCGGTTTCGTAGCGCATGTGGGTCCGGAGGCTCGGCCGATCTCGCTCCGCTCCGCTGGCCGCCGGCGGGGTCCGCCCCGACACTGGACAGGTGCGCCCAGTCAAAGTCACGGCCGCGGCCGTCGGTGCCGTACTCGCGGCCGGCGCGGCCGGCGTGGCCGCGGGCCGGCTCGCCAGTGACGCCGCCCTCAAGGCGCCGCCCGGCCGGCCCCTGCCCACCGAACCCCGGCTCACCGTGCACGGCACCGCGGCCGGCCGCATCACCCTCACCCGGGACCTCGCCTCGCTGCGCCCCGGCACCTACGGGCTGGCGGGCGACGGCTCGCACGCCGTCGTCGGCGCCGTGCTGGAGTCCGCCGCGGACACCGCCGACACGGTCGTACGACGGCTGGAACGGGTGACCCACGGCACCCTGGAGGCCGGCGACAAGGTCTGGCTCACCGCCAACGTCCACATCGGCGACCCGGGGGCGGCCCTCGGCCTGGAGTGCGCCGACGTCGACGTACCCGGCGAACTCGGTCCGCTGCCCGCCTGGTTCGTGCCCAACTACCGGGACACCTGGGTGATCGCGGTGCACGGCCTGGGCACCACCCGCGAGCACCCGATGAACGTCATGCGGTTCCTGCACGGCCGCCGCCTGCCGGTCCTGGCCCTCGCCTACCGTGGCGACCTCGGCGCCCCGCGCTCCCCGGACGGCCTGAACCACCTCGGCGAGAGCGAGTGGCGCGACCTGGACGCGGCGATCCGCTACGCCGTCCGCTACGGCGCCCGCCGCGTCGTCCTCTACGGCTGGTCCACCGGCGCCGCCATGGCGCTGCGCGCCGCCGCCCACTCGGCGCTGCGCGAGCGGATCTCCGGTCTGGTCCTCGACTCCCCGGTACTCAGCTGGGAGGCCACCCTGCGCGCCCTCGCCCAGGCCCGGCACACCCCGGAGCCGCTGCTCCCGCTCGCGGTGCGGGCCGCCCAGGGCCGCGCCAACCTGCACGCCGACCACGTCGCGGACCCGTTCGACCCAGAACAGCTCAACGTGCCCACCCTGATCGTGCACGGCCCGGACGACGCGGTCGCCCCGTGGGGGTACTCCCGCCGGCTCGCCGAACGGCGCCCCGACCGGGTCGCCCTGCACACCGTGCCGGACGCCCCGCACGGCGCGATGTGGAACGCGGACCCGGAGCAGTACGAGGAGCGGCTGCGCCGCTTCCTCACCCCGCTGATGTGACGGCACCCCCCAGGTCGGAGACCCCGGTTCCAGTCGGTCGCGGAGGTTCCGTTTAACGCCGTACCACTGGCCTGAACATGTCTCCTCGCCTCCCCTCGGGCCCCGTGCGTTGGCCAGCTCCGTCGCCCGCCGTGACATTCCGTTTGGGTTTTCGGACCGTCAACCGGAAGACTGCACCCGTGACGTCCCGTATCCCGCGCGACTCAAGGCTTCGACTCGTCCGAACGCGACCCCTGGCCGCAGCCCCCCGAGCGATGAACCAGCGGCCCGCGCGCCGCCCCGCACCCCGCCCGCCCGAGGGCACCCCGGCCCCCGCCGAGCTGGCCAGAATGGCGCGCTCGGGACTGGCCGGAGCGGCCCGCGTAGCCCACTGGGCCGACGCGGCCCTGGGACCCGGCAGCGACGGCGCGACCGGCGACGGCAAGGCCACCCTCTCCGACGCGTCCGCCGAACGCGCGTCCGAGGACCTGGGCCTGACCGTCGCTCAGGTCCGGGCCGACTGGGACACCGCCCGCCTCGCCGGTCTGGTCGAGGTGCACGGCGACAGCGCGCGCCCCGGCTGGCGCCTGCGCGCCTGGGACCGCGACGACAGCGCCGTCCTGCGCGGCTGGGTCGCCCTCTTCGACGCCTGGTCGCTCGCCCACCCGGAGCCCACGGATGTCGCGCCGGCCGCCGTCGCCGAAGTCGTCTCGGCCATGCCCCAGGTGCTCTCCTTCCTCCAGCTGTCCGCCGGTCCCGTCCCGGTCGAGCAGCTTCTCGACCTGCTGCGGCAACGGGTCACCGAACTGCGCACCGAGCGCTGCGAGGTGACCTACGACACAGAGGCCGGCCACGGGTCCGCCGGCCCGCTCGCGGCCGTGCCCGCCGCCGACCCGGCGGACCGCGCACCGGCCGAGGACCCGGCCCCCGCCGAGGACGCCGAACTCGCCCCCCTTCTCGACTGGTCCCTGTCCGCCCTCGGTTCCGTGGGCGCGCTCACCTACGGTGCGGGCCAGGCCACCCTCACCCCGCTGGGCAGCTGGGCGGTCTGGGTCAAGCTGGAGCAGATCTGCGTGGCCGCGCAGAGCCCCGCCGGGAACATCGAGGTCGCCGCCGAGGAGATGCTGCGCGGCTGCGCCCAACTGCGCCCCAACGCGGCCCGCGCCGAGTACCGGGCCTGGCTCGCCGCCCGTCCCGTCGGCGGCGCCGTCGCCGAACTCCTCGCCGCCGCCCGCGGCGAGGACGCCCTGCTGCGCGGTCTCGCCTTCGAGGCGCTCCGGGTCGTCGGCGCCCCCGCCGAGCCGGACGTCCGCGGCGTCGTGGACGAGCCGACCCTCAGGCCGTACGCCCTGCTCTGGCTGGCCGAGCACGACGGCGTGGACCCGGAGGACGCCCACGAGGTCCTCACCCGCGAAGAGGCCACCTGGCTCTGGGTGGACACTGCCGCCGCCGTCGCCGACCACGGCGAGGCCCCGCTGCTCGTCCGCCACCTTGAGTCGGCGCTCCAGCCCACCGTCCCCGCGCTGCTCGACGAGGTCCGTGCCGTCGGTCACCCGCGCACCGTGCAGGTCCTGGTCGCGCTCGCCGCCGCCCACCCCGACCCGGCGCTGGCCAAGGCCGTCCGCCGGGCCGCCTTCCAGGTGCACACCGGCGGCTGACCGCGGCCGCGGCCCCGGCCGGGCACGCCCGTGTCAGGACGGGGCCGGGTCAGGCCGGTATCTCGGGGGCGTACGTGCCGAAGCTCCAGATGTTGCCCTCGACGTCACGGGCCATGTAGTCCCGCGAGCCGTAGTCCTGGTCCGTCGGAGGCATCAGGATCTCCGCGCCGTGGTCCACGGCCCGCTGGTGGTGTGCGTCGACGTCGTCCACGACGATGTACACCCCGGTCGGGCCCGCGCCCTCCAGCGCCGCGTCGAAACGGCCGCCGCGGCCCTTCGAGCCCAGCATGACCGCGCCGTTGCCCTGCACCAGCTCGGCGTGCAGCACCATGCCGTTCTCGCCCTCGTACACCGACAGTTCGGTGAAGCCGAAGGCCTCCGTCAGCTGCTTGATCGCCGCCTTCGCGTCCGTGTACAGCAGCGACGGATAGATGCTCGGCCGTCCGCCAGTCGTGCCCGCCATCCCGATCACTCCCTCGTGTGTCGGTCCCCCGACAGCCGTGGTGCCGACTGCTCCACAGTCTTGCACCCGGCACTGACAACACCCCCGCCCGTAGGTCCTGCGACCCGCTCAACGTGCCCGTCAGATCCCGCACATGGTGCCCGTACTCGTGCGCCACCACGTACGCCTGGGCGAACGGCCCGCCGGTCGCCCTGCCGCCCGGGATCCGGCTGCCCCGCCCGTCCTGCGCCTCGGAGGTGTCCAGGTTCGCGTCGTCGAACCGCATGGGGCACCGCCTTCCGCTCGTGCCGTTCCCGCCGGCCCCCGCGACCACCTTGCGTCATCCGCGCCGCCACTTCGCGCCGGTGACCGGACGAACCCCCGAACGGGCGACGTCCCCCCCCGCCCCCGCGTCACGTCCGCCCCCGCCCGGCGGCCCTGACTACGCTCTGCGCCGGGTCCATGGCGGCGGGGCGCCCGACCGGGTGCCGAAGGGGGCAAGGGTGGCCGTTCTGCAGGGCTCCTTCCCGAGGGTCCGGGAAGACGGCGCCCTCGCCCTCGGGCTGCCGCTCGCCCTCTGGCTGTTCCTCGCCCTCCTCCTCGGGACCGCCCACCAGATCCGCCCGGCCCCCTACGGCGACCACCTCACCCCTGGGCCGCCCGCGCACAGCGCCCGCGCGCGAGGAGGGGCCGTCGAGGCGTACGAGGGGCGGGCCCCGCGGTGGCGGTACGCGCGCGTGGGACGGCGTCCGCTCAGCGTGCTGCCCACGCGCGGGCAGGCGATCACCGTCTGGGACGACGGACTGGTCACCGACACCGACGGCCGCTCGGTGCGCTGGCACCGCGCCCTGCCCGCGGCGGCGGACTGGCTGCCCGCCCAGGGCGGCACCGGCGTCCTGCGCCCGCTGGGCCGCGGCATGCTCGCGGTGGTCACCCCGGCCCGCATCGCCGCGTACCGCATCACCGACGGCGACCTGCGCTGGGTGCTGCCCGCCCGGCCGGGCTGCGGGTTCCGCCCGGAGCGTGCCGTTCGTCACGGAGGCGCCCTGCTGGTCGCCCAGCCCTGCGTGCACGGCGCCTGGACCGCGCAGCTGGTGGCCGTCGACGACCTGGGAGGAATCGCCCCGAGCCGCAGTCCCCTGGGGAACGGGCCGCCCACCACGGGCCGCCCCGAACACCCGTACACAGAAAAAGCGCTTGCGTCGCCCCGTTAGACTTGTCCCATGGCCATTCTCCTCGCGCATTAGACGGCGGGAACGTCCTCAGCCGCCCACCCGTCAGTATCCGTACGCCCTGGAGTCTGTCCGTGATCTCCGCCTCCGGTATCGAGCTGCGCGCCGGTGCCCGCATCCTCATCGAGAACGCCACCTTCCGGGTCGCCAAGGGCGACCGCATCGGCCTGGTCGGCCGCAACGGCGCGGGCAAGACCACCCTCACCAAGGTCCTGGCCGGCGACGGCATCCCCGCCGCGGGCACCGTCACCCGTTCCGGCGAGGTCGGCTACCTCCCGCAGGATCCCCGCACCGGCGACCTCGACGTCCTCGCCCGCGACCGCGTCCTGTCCGCGCGCGGCCTGGACGTCCTGATCCGCAAGATGCGCGAGAACGAGCAGCGCATCGCCAACGGCCAGGGCGCCACCCGCGAGAAGGCGCTCAAGCAGTACGAGCGCCAGGAGACCGAGTTCCTCACCAAGGGCGGGTACGCCGCCGAGGCCGAGGCGGCCACCATCGCCGCCGCGCTCAACCTGCCCGACCGGGTGCTCGGCCAGCCGCTGCACACCCTCTCCGGCGGTCAGCGCCGCCGTATCGAGCTGGCCCGGATCCTGTTCTCGGACGCCGACACCCTGCTGCTCGACGAGCCCACCAACCACCTCGACGCCGACTCGATCGTCTGGCTGCGTGACTACCTGAAGACCTACCGCGGCGGCTTCATCGTGATCTCCCACGACGTCGACCTGGTCGAGACGGTCGTCAACAAGGTCTTCTACCTGGACGCCAACCGCTCCCAGATCGACGTCTACAACATGGGCTGGAAGCTCTACCAGCAGCAGCGCGAGGCCGACGAGAAGCGCCGCAAGCGCGAGCGCGCCAACGCCGAGAAGAAGGCCGCCGCGCTGCACTCGCAGGCCGACAAGATGCGCGCCAAGGCCACCAAGACGGTCGCCGCGCAGAACATGGCCCGCCGCGCCGACAAGCTGCTCGCCGGGCTGGACGCCGTCCGCGTCTCCGACAAGGTCGCCAAGCTCCGCTTCCCGGAGCCCGCGCCCTGCGGCAAGACCCCGCTGACCGCCGAGGGCCTGTCGAAGTCGTACGGCTCGCTGGAGATCTTCACCGACGTCGACCTGGCCATCGACAAGGGGTCGCGGGTCGTCATCCTCGGGCTCAACGGCGCCGGCAAGACCACCCTGCTGCGGCTGCTCGGCGGTGTCGAGCAGCCCGACACCGGCGAGGTGATCGAGGGCCACGGCCTCAAGCTCGGCTACTACGCCCAGGAGCACGAGACCCTGGACCCGGAGCGCACGGTCCTGGAGAACATGCGCTCGGCCGCCCCCGACATGGATCTCGTCGAGGTCCGCAAGGTGCTGGGTTCGTTCCTGTTCTCCGGCGACGACGTCGACAAGCCGGCCGGGGTGCTTTCCGGCGGTGAGAAGACCCGTCTCGCCCTGGCCACCCTGGTCGTCTCCTCCGCGAACGTCCTGCTCCTGGACGAGCCGACCAACAACCTCGACCCCGCCAGCCGCGAGGAGATCCTCGGGGCCCTGCGCACCTACAAGGGCGCGGTCGTCCTCGTCACCCACGACGAGGGAGCGGTGGAGGCGCTGCAGCCCGAGCGGATCATCCTGCTGCCCGACGGCGTCGAGGACCTGTGGGGCGCCGACTACGCGGATCTCGTCGCCCTCGCTTGATCGAATGCCTGATCCACTGGCTATGGATCATTCGGCTTAGCGGTGATCCATCATCTGTGTGAGATCTCCTCGTATCGAGGTGTGTCCTACACCGATTTCGCGGCCGTTCCCTTTGTCGACAAGGGGCCGGCCGCTTTCCGTGCCTGACCTGGCATTTCACAAATGAACCCGTTCGGGCTCACGGTCGGCACTCATCGGAATGCATGATTCCGCATGTGGGGATGCGCTCCTGTCGTCACAACGATGTCTCACGGACCTTGCCGAATGGGTGGCCATCACGCCCCGGAGGGGTGATCATGAGGGGACCAGAGCGCACTTCCCATGAGGAGGCACGGGTGGCCGAGACTCTGAAGAAGGGCAGCCGGGTGACCGGCGCCGCGCGCGACAAGCTCGCGGCAGACCTGAAGAAGAAGTACGACTCCGGTGCGAGCATTCGGGCACTGGCCGAGGAAACCGGCCGCTCGTATGGCTTCGTCCACCGGATGCTCAGCGAGTCGGGTGTCACGCTGCGTGGGCGTGGCGGGGCGACGCGGGGCAAGAAAGCCGCTTCCTGACCCCGGGCGGCCCATCGGCTTCGATGGTGGCCACCCGGTCGGTCGACTGATCGGCCGGGTGGTTACTGTGCAGTCACTTAGCATGCCGTACGGCAATGCGTGATGACCGCACACATCGGAGGCGCCCCATGGCTTCGCCCGACCAGGACCTCGCTCCTGTACTCGACAAGGACGGCGTACGGCTCACCGTGGACGAGGCGCTCGCCACGGTGACGCTGACCAACCCGGCCAAGCGCAATGCCCAGAGTCCCGCACTGTGGCGGGCGCTGGCAGAGGCCGGGCGGTCACTGCCGGGGTCGGTGCGGGTCGTCGTGCTGCGCGGTGAGGGCCAGTCCTTCTCCGCGGGCCTCGACCGGCAGATGTTCACGCCGGAGGGTATCCCCGGCGAGCCCACCTTCATCGAACTCGCGCGCCGTGACGACGCCGAACTCGACGCGAGCATCGCGGAGTACCAGGAGGCGTTCACCTGGTGGCGGCAGAGCGACATCGTGTCGATCGCCGCCGTGCAGGGGCACGCCATCGGGGCCGGTTTCCAGCTGGCCCTCGCCTGTGACCTGCGCGTCGTCGCGGACGACGTGCAGTTCGCCATGCGCGAGACCAGCCTGGGGCTGGTGCCCGACCTGACCGGCACCCACCCCCTGGTCTCCCTCGTCGGCTACGCCCGTGCGCTGGAGATCTGCGCCACCGGGCGATACGTCCAGGCCGAGGAGGCGGTGGCCTGCGGGCTGGCGAGCGTCGCCGTACCGGCCGGCGAACTCGACGCGGCGGTACGGGACCTGGCCGGCGCGCTGCTGGCCGCGCCCCGGGACGCGGTGGTGGAGACGAAGGCGCTGCTGCGGGGCGCCGCCGGCCGTACCTACGACGAGCAGCGCGCCGCGGAGCGGCAGGCTCAGGCCCGACGGCTGCGAGACCTCGCGGGGGTCGGCGAGTAGTTCACGGCGGGCCGGCAGGGGCGCGTCTCAGGCGACGCTCGTCACCAGTACAGCCACCGTCGGCCGGTCCTCCAGTGCCTCGCCGACCGCCGTACGGACCTGTCGGGCCACCTCCACGGCCCGCGGGCCGTCAGTCAGCGCCACCTCCACCCGGACGTGCCGGCGCGGCAGCGCCACGTCGAAGTGCACCTCCCGGCTCAGCGCCCCCGTCACCCGCGCCACCCCCGGCACCCCCAGCGCCGCCGCCGTCACCCGGACTCCCTCGGGATCCGCTCCCTCCCGGACCGACGGCGGCCGGGGTGCCCGCACGGCTTCCGGCTCCGCCGTCTCCTCCGCCAGCAGGTCGGTCACCCGCAGGTCCACGTCGGTCACCACCAGCCCGAGCCGTGCCACGGCCCCCGCCAGCGCCCGGCGCAGCCGGGACGCCGCCGCCGGCAGCGGCTCGGCGGCCGTCGCCGCGAAGTCCGCCGACAGCCGCAGCGGCCCCGGCGGCAGCGCTCCGGGCGGAGCCGGTACGACGGGCTCCGCCACGTCCGCCGGATCCGCCAGGGCGATCCGGACCACGCCCAGCCGCACCCCCGTCACCTCGGCCGCCGCACGCCGCAGCACCGCGTCCGTCGCGGCCTCCGTGAGCCACGCCCCGTCGTGCGCCCCGCCCAGCGGGAGCAGCCTGCCGAAGCCCAGGGGGTGCCGCACCACGTCAGTCCATCGGTCCGCCGTCATTGCTCCAGCCTGCCGCATCACCCGGGCATGACAGGGCATCCGCGCTTACCGTGGTCGCAGGACGACGACGGGAAGGGACGCACGGCGATGACCGAGATGGCGGCGGAGCCCGAGAAGGACCCGACGGTACAGGCCCGGAAGACCGTCAGGCGAGGCGGCGGTGACCCGGCGACGCGGGGGCGGACGACGATCGCCGACGGGGTCGTGGAGAAGATCGCGGGGCTGGCGGCGCGGGACGTGGTCGGCGTGCACGCCATGGGCAGCGGGCTCGCCCGCACCTTCGGCGTGGTGCGGGACCGGGTGCCGGGCGGCTCCAAGTCCGTGAGCCGCGGTGTGAAGGCCGAGGTCGGCGAGGTGCAGACCGCGCTGGACCTGGAGATCGTCGTGGACTACGGCGTGTCCATCGCCGACGTCGCGCGCGCGGTGCGGGAGAACGTGATCGCCGCCGTGGAGCGCATGACCGGGCTCGAAGTGGTCGAGGTCAACATCGCGGTGAGCGACGTGAAGCTGCCCGAGGAAGAGGAAGAGGAACCGGAGTCCCGGCTCCAGTGACCGCTGAGGGGAGCGCAGCATGAACACGGCCGTGATCGGCATGATCGCCGGCATGGCGCTGGGCTTCGCCGGGTACTTCGGCGGGTTCGGCGCCTTCCTCCTGGTGGCGGCACTGGGGGCGATCGGTTTCGTCGTCGGCAGGTTCGCGGAGGGCGACCTGGAACTCGGGGACTTCTTCCGCGCCCGCGACGACCGGCGTGACCGGCGCCGATGACCGCGGCGAGCGACGGAAAACGCGGCGCGCCGACGGTCGTCGCGCCCGGTGAGCGCGGTGCCCTGCGGATCGCGGACCGGGTGGTGGCGAAGATCGCCGCGCAGGCGGCCCGGGAGGTGCTCGGCCCGCTGCCCCGCGACGCCGTCCCCCCGCACGCCACGGTCGTGACGGCGCACGGCACGGCCCGGGTCCGGGTCCACCTCGAACTCGGCTATCCGGCCGACATCGGCGCCCGCTGCGCGGCCGTGCGTCGGCATGTGGTCGAGCGGGTAGGCGCGTTGGTGGACACAGAGGTCCGGGAGGTCGCCGTCCACGTCGAACGGCTGCACCCGGCCCAGGCCCAGGGGAGGGCGTGATGAGCACCGGTCAGACACAGGTCATCGAGAAGCCACCCGCGACCGCGCCGCCGGCCGGCCGCGAGTCCCGTTTCTGGTCCCCGCGCCGCGCTCCCGCGGCCCTGCTCGCCCTGCTGACGCTCGTCGTCGCGGGCGCCTTCCTGTACGACATCGCGGCCGTCCGCGCCCGGCACCCCGCCATGAGCTGGCGCCGCGAGCTGGCACACCAACTGGCCGGGCGGCAACTCGACGACACCTGGGTCCTGGTGGGCGCGGGCGTCGCCGCCGCCCTGGGCCTGTGGCTGCTGGCCCTCGCCGTCACGCCGGGCCTGCGGGACATCCTGCCGATGCGCCGCACCCACCCGGACGTCCGCGCGGGGCTGCGCCGGGACGCGGCGGCCCTGGTGCTGCGCGACCGGGCCATGGAGATCTCGGGCGTACGACGGGTACGGGTACGGCTGCGCCGCGGCCGCGCCCACGTCCTCGCCGTCTCGCACTTCCGGGAACTGGACGAGGTCCGGGCCGACCTGGACGCCGCCCTCGCCGACGCGATCCGTGCCCTGGGCCTGGCCCACGAGCCCAGGCTGTCCCTGCTCGTACTGCGGCCCGGCCGGAAGGGGTGACGTCATGCTCGGCAGCGTCAACCGCGTACTGACCGGTCTCGCCGGTCTGCTGCTGCTCGTGCTGGGCGGCTCGGTCCTGGCCGTCGGTCTGGGCGCGCCGCCCCCGTCCTGGTGGCTCTACCACGGCCGTCACGACGTCCTGCTCACCACCGCCCGGCGCACCCACTGGCGGGACGCCGGCTGGTGGTGGCCGACGGTGCTGGCCGCCCTGGCCGTCGTGGTCCTGCTCGCGCTGTGGTGGCTCACGGCCCAGCTGCGCCGGCACCGTCTGACCGAGGTCGTGGTGGACACCGGGGACGGCGGGAGCGCGCTGCTGCGCGGCCGGGCCCTGGAGACGGTGCTGGCGACCGACGCGGCCCAGCAGGAGGGCGTGGCCCACGCCCAGGCGGTCCTGAAGGGCACGCGCACCGCACCACGGGTACGGGTGTGGCTCCAGCTGGAGCCGGACGTGTCCCCGGGTGCGGCGCTGGACGAACTGACGTCCCGCGCGCTGACCCACGCGCGCGAGTCGGCGGCCTTGCGGAAGCTCCCCGCGGAAGTCCGGCTGACGTCGGTCAGGCACCGCGCGGAAAGGGTCACCTGACAGCGCCGGCCGGCGGAACAGCCGACCTGCCGTCAGAACCCGTGCCGCATCCCGCCGTCCACGGGCAGCATGATCCCCGTCAGGTAGGACGCGGCCGGGGACATCAGGAACGCCGCCGCCCGCCCGAACTCCTCCGCGGTCCCGTACCGGCGCAACGGGATCTTCGACTCGTGCTCCGCCCGGGTCGCCTGCGGGTCCGCGGACATGGCGTCCAGTTCCCGTACCCGGTCCGTGTCGATCCGCGACGGCAGCAGCCCCACCACCCGGATCCCGCGCGGCCCCAGCTCGTCCGCCAGCGACTTGGCGAACCCGGCGAGCCCCGGCCGCAGCCCGTTGGAGATCGTCAGCCCGGGAATCGGCTCGTACACCGACGCGGACAGCACGAACCCGATGACACCGCCCTCCGGCAACTCGGCCGCGGCCGCCCGGGCGAGCCGCACGGCGCCCAGGAACACCGACTCGAACGCGGCCTGCCAGTGTTCGTCCGTGTTGTCGGCGACGAACCCGGCCGGCGGTCCGCCCACGCTCACCAGGATGCCGTCGAAACCGCCGAAGTGGTCACGCGCGGCCGCGATCAGCCGTGCCGGCGCGTCCGGGTCCGCGTTGTCGACGGCCAGTCCGACCGCGTTCGGCCCCAGGGCGGCCGCCGCGTCGGCGACCCCTTGCTCGTCCCGTCCGGTCACCACGACCTTCGCCCCGTCGGCGACCAGTTCGCGCGCTGCCGCGTTGCCCAGCCCCCGGGTCCCTCCGGTGACGACGTACACCCGGTCCTTCAGTCCAAGATCCATGGCCCCTATCCTGCCCGCTCGCCGTCGAAGAGTGTGAGGGCGGTGTTCACCAGCCCGATGTGACTGAACGCCTGCGGGAAGTTGCCCAGCTGACGCCGGGTCTCCGGGTCGTACTCCTCGGCCAGCAGCCCGACGTCGTTGGCGAGCCCCACCAGCCGCTCGAACAGTTCCCTCGCCTCGTCGGTGCGGCCCGTCATGTGCAGCGCGTCGGCCAGCCAGAACGAGCAGGCCAGGAAGGCGCCCTCGCCGCCCGGCATGCCGTCGACGCCGATCGCGTCGGTGTCGTAGCGGCGCACGAAACCACCGTGGCCCAGGTCGTCGCGGATCGCGTCCACCGTGCCGATCACCCGGGGGTCGTCCGCCGGCAGGAAGCCGAGGCGCGGGATCAGCAGCAGCGAGGCGTCCAGTTCGCGGGAACCGTAGTACTGGGTGAAGGTGTTGCGCTCCGGGTCGAACCCCTTCTCGCACACCTCCTGGTGCACCTCGTCCCGGAACGCCCGCCAGCCCTCCAGCTCGCCCTTCAGCTCCGGGTGCTCCTCCAGGGTGCGTACCGCGCGGTCCGCGGCCACCCACACCAGCACCTTGGAGTGCACGAAGTGGCGGCGCCCGCCGCGTACCTCCCACAGGCCCTCGTCGGGCTGCCGCCAGGCCTTCTCCAGGAAGCCCATCAGCGCGCACTGGATGGACCACATGTGCGGCTTGGTGGGCAGTCCGGCGGTGCGGCCCAGCGAGAGCGAGTCCATGACCTCGCCGTACACGTCCAGCTGGAGCTGGTCGACGGCGCCGTTGCCGACGCGGACCGGGGCCGAGTCGCCGAAGCCGCGCAGCCAGTCCAGTTCGAACTCGGGCAGCCGGCGCTCACCCGCCAGGCCGTACATGATCTGTAGGTCCGCCGGGTCGCCGGCGACCGCGCGGACCAGCCAGTCGCGCCAGTTCTCGGCCTCCTTGTGGTAGCCGGCGGAGAGCAGGACGCCGAGGGTGAGCGTGGAGTCGCGCAGCCAGCAGAAGCGGTAGTCCCAGTTGCGCACCCCGCCCATCTCCTCGGGCAGCGAGGTGGTGGCGGCCGCGACGATCCCGCCGGTCGGCGCGTAGGTGAGCGCCTTGAGGGTGATCAGGGAGCGCATCACGGCGTCCCGGTGGGGGCCGTCGTAGGTGCAGCGGGCGGCCCAGCGCCGCCAGTCGGTGACGCTGGACCGCAGTGCGTCGTACGGGTCGACGAGCGGTGGACGCCGCTGGTGCGAGGGGTGCCAGGTGAGCACGAACGCGACCTTCTCGCCCTCCTCGACGGTGAACTCGGAGTGCGTGCCGAAGTCCTCGCCCCAGGTCCGCACGGACGGGTCGCTGCGCAGCCACACCGCGTCGGGTCCGGCCACGGCGACCCGGTGCCCCCCGGAGCGGCGCATCCACGGGGTGATCGAGCCGTAGTCGAAGCGCAGCCGGAGCACGCTCTGCACGGTGACCCGGCCGGCCACCCCCTCGATGACGCGCACGACCTCGGGGACGTGCTCGCGCTGGGGCATGAAGTCGGTGACCCGGACCGTGCCGTCGGCGGTCTCCCACTCGGTGTCCAGGACCAGGGTGTCCCGCCGGTAGGCGCGCCGGGTGCAGGTCGTGGCGCCCCGCGGGGCGATCCGCCAGTGACCGTTGTCCTCGTCGCCCAGAAGCCTGGTGAAGCAGGCGGCGGAGTCGAATCTGGGCAGACAGAGCCAGTCGATGGAGCCGTCCCGCCCGACCAGGGCCGCGGTCTGCTCGTCGCCGATCAGGGCGTAGTCCTCGATGCGTCGATCCACGGGACCCGGTTTCCCGGTCTGCCGGGGGGCCAATCAGGTGGTGAGCCGGGGGAGTGACCAGGCCCGGGCACCACCGATGGATCCCGAACGCCTCAGACGGCGGCCGGTTCCGCTTCTTCGGTCCGCTCCTGTTCGGCCGCCTCCGCGCGGGTCCGTGCCTCGCGGCGCGCCAGCACGAAGAAGCCGTAGGGGACGCCCGCGGCGAACAGCCACCACTGGATCATGTACGCGTAGTTGAGCGGGGCGTCCTCCTTGCCCGGGTCGGAGATCTGCTCCGGGGTGCCGCCCTTGGGCTCGGGCGCCGTCTGCTGGATGTAGCCGCCCAGCACCTGCCTGCCGAGCCGGCGCGCCTGTTCCTCGCTGTTGATCAGCATGATCTGCCGGTCGGGCAGGCCCTTGATGTCCTTGATGCCGCTCGCCGCGGTGGTCTCGTCGGGCATCAGCCGGCCCTGGACGGTGACCCGGCCCGCGGGCGGCGCGGGGATCTTGGGGAAGGCGGTCTGGCTCGGCCCGTCCGCGGGGATCCAGCCCCGGTTGACCAGCAGCACCTTGCCGTCGGCCAGCACGAAGGGGGTGAGCACGTGGTAGCCGACCTCGTCGTCGGCGTTGGTACGACGGCGGACGACGACCTCGTGGGCGGTGTCGAAGGTGCCGGTCGCGGTGACGGTGTGGTACCGCTCCTTGCGGGTCACCGCGTGCCCCGGCTCGGTCACCTGCTCCACCGGCACAGGGTCGGCGTGCAGCGCCTCGGCCACCAGCTGGTTACGGGCGCTGCGCTCCTCGTACCGGTGCTTCTGCCAGAACCCCAGCCGGATCATGGTGGGGATGAGAAGCAGCGAGATGAGGGTGAGGATCACCCACTGCCGGGTCAACAGGAAGCGGTACACCCCACGACCGTACAACTCGGTCGTGGGGTGCGATCGGGCGGGTACCGGGTCACACGCGGTCGACGATGCCCGCCTTCCCGGCCTCGCGGGCGCAGTGGGCACCGCAGAACCACTGGTTCTCGGCCTCGACGCCCTGGCCGATGATCGACACCTTGCAGTGCTCGCAGACCGGGGCCATCCGGTGGATCGCGCAGGAGAAGCAGTCGAAGACGTGGACCGCGCCCTGCGCGTGCACCTCGAAGGTCATTCCGTAGTCATTGCCGCATACTTCACATTTAGCCATGGGCCACAGCGTGGGTGGTCGTCCGCGCGCGGGCGAGCGGGCACCGGGCGAGTCGCACGGCAATCACCCGTCCGTACGGTCCCGCCGGGCGGTCACTTCTCCGTCGCCGGCGCCACGTCCCGCAGCAGCTGCCCGAAGGCCGCCTCGTCGACGACCGGGGTGCCGAACTGGCGGCCCTTGACCACCTTCGAGGTACCCGAGTCCGGATCGTTGGTGACGAGCAGGCTGGTGAGCCGCGAGACGCTCGTGGAGACGTGCAGGCCGGCCTCCGCCGCCCGGTCCTCCAGCAGTTCCCGCTCGACCGAGGTGTCCCCGGAGAACGCCACCCGCATGCCCTGCCGGAGCGGCTTGCCGTCCTCGTACCGCCCCGGGTTCGGGTACGGGCACGCCGGGCGCTTGCGGGACGGGCGCCAGCTGGTGGGCCGGTAGCCGCCGGTCGCCTGCGGCCCGATCCGCGGCGTGTCCGACCACTCCGTCAGCGGCCGGCACTCGAGGAGCGGCAGCCGGACGTTGCCCGCCGCCGCGGCTCGCAGACTGGGCTGGAACGCCTCCGCGAGCACCCGCGCGTCGTCCAGCGCGTGGTGCGCCCGCCGCTGTACGACACCGAAGTGCGCGGCCAGGGTCTCCAGCTTGTGGTTGGGCAGCGGCAGACCCAGCTCCTTGGAGAGCGCGATGGTGCACAGCCGCTGTCGCACCGGCGCCTCGGCCTTCGCGCGCGCGTACTCCCGGGCGATCATCTGCCAGTCGAAGACCGCGTTGTGCGCGACCAGCACCCGGCCGTCCAGCCGGGCCGAGAACTCCTCGGCGACGTCCGTGAAGAGCGGCGCCCCTTCGAGCACCTCGCTCGTCAGGCCGTGGATCCACACCGGGCCCGGATCGCGCTCGGGGTTGACCAGTGTGTACCAGTGGTCCTCGACCTCGCCGCGCTCGTCCAGCCGGTAGACGGCCGCGGAGATTATCCGGTCGTCCCGGGCCAGTCCGGTGGTCTCCACGTCGACGACGGCGTACCCCTTGGGATACGCGGCCGGCCACGGGGTGCCGGGGGACACTGCGGTCGTACGGTCTTCGAGCATGGTCATTGAGGATACGGGCCCCGACCGACAGTCCGGTCCGTCAGGCCGCCCACCGCGCCCGCCCGTTCGCATGTCCTGACCGTGCGTCGCCCGACCGTGTGACTTTGTCCTGATTGCCCGTCGTGTGCCATGGGCTCCTGCCCGGATGGCCGCCGACGCGGGCACGGGCCGTTGCCCGGATCGCCGTTCACGCGGGCGCGCTCCGCTGCCCGGATCGCCTTCGCGCGGCCGCGGACCTTTGTCCGGATTGCCTTTCGCGCGGCTATGGACCTTTTCGGTGCCCGGTGCAAACGTGCACCCCGCCCGGCGCAGACGGCGGCCGACGGAAGGGCGGTACGGCGGATGGCACGCGTACGGTACGGCGCTCGGACCGAGGCGGAGATCAGGGCGGCGCGCACCACGAGACTCCCGGACGTGTGGTCCACCGGGGTGGTGGCCGTCTGGGAGACCGACCCGGACGCGGTCGCGGCGGTGCTGCCACCCCCGCTCAAGCCCACCGGCCGGCCCCTGGCCCGCGTCGGCATCAGCAGGGTCGAACTGCCCGGATACCCGCTCGGCGCGGGCTCGTTCGCGGTCGCCGCATCCCACGGCACGGTCGACGGCTGGTATCCGCTGGTCATGCCGATGACCCACGAGCGGGCCCTCACCGGCGGCCGCGAGGTCTTCGGCGAGCCCAAGAAGCTCGGTGAGGTCACCGTCGAGCGGGAGGGTCCCGCCGTCCGCGCGGCCCTCGCCCGGCACGGGGTCGCCTTCGTCGAGGTGCGTGGCACGGTCGACGGGCCGCTGCCGCTGCCCGAGCCGGCCCCGAAGACCGACTTCTACTTCAAGTTCCTGCCGGCGGTGGACGGTTCGGGTTTCGACGGCGATCCGCTCCTGGTGCACTGCGTCCGCGAGGAGAAGGTCCGCCGACTGGAGCGCGTGACCGGCGAGGTGATCCTCCGTGAGTCGGCCCTCGACCCGGTCGCCGACCTCCCGGTGCTGCGGCTGCTGGACGTCACCCTCGCCGAGAAGACCAGCGACCAGCGCGGCCGGGTCGCCGAACGGGTCGACGCCCAGGCCCTGCTGCCCTATGTGCACCAGCGCTACGACGACCCCCGGCAGGTCCACGACGCGCCCCCGGAAGGGAGCGGCAGCTGATGGAACTGCGTGCCGGACAGGTAGCCGTCGTCACCGGCGCGGCGAGCGGCCTCGGACTCGCGATGGCCCGGCGGTTCGCCGCCGAGGGTCTGAAAGTCGTCCTCGCCGACGTGGAGGCGGCCGCTCTGGAGAAGGCCGCCGACGGTCTGCGCGCGGAGGGTGCCGACGTGCACGCGCGCGTGGTCGACGTCGGCGTGCGCGAACAGGTCATGGAACTGGCCGAGTCGGCCTACGACACCTACGGCGCGGTGCACGTCCTGTGCAACAACGCCGGAGTCGGCTCGGGCGCCGAGGGCCGCATGTGGGAGCACGAACCGAACGACTGGAAGTGGGCGTTCGAGGTCAACGTGTGGGGTGTCTTCCACGGCGTACAGGCTTTCCTGCCGAGGATGATCAAGTCGGGTCAACCCGGTCATGTGGTCAACACGTCCTCCGGGGACGGCGGGATCGCGCCGCTGCCGACGGCCTCCGTGTACGCGGTGACCAAGGCCGCCGTGGTCACGCTCACCGAGTCGCTGTACGCCCACCTGAGGGCGGAGCACGCGCGCGTGGGCGCCTCGGTGCTCTTCCCGGGGCCGCACATGCTGCGCACGGGCCTGTGGGAGTCGCACCGCAACCGGCCCGGCCGCTGGGCCAAGGAACGGCCGCGCCGCACTCCGTACCGCAGCCTCGACCAGTGGGAGGCGGCGATGCGCGAGGCGGGCAAGGAGGTCGTCTTCACGCCCGTCGAGGAGGTCGCCGGGTTCGTGGTGGCCGGCATCCGCGCGGACCGCTTCTGGCTGCTGCCGGAGAGCGCGCACAGCGACGCCCAGATCCGGGCGCGGGCCCGCTCGATGCTGGACCGCACGAACCCGTCGTACCTCGAGACCTTCATCCTGGACTGACGCTTCCGTCCCGGACCGACACTTCATCCCGGACCGACAGGGGGCTGTGGTGACCGCGTACGACGACCCATACCTGATCATCTCCTCCGACTGCCACGCCGGACTGCCCACCGAGGAGTACCGGCCCTATCTGGACACCCGGTTCCACCGGGACTTCGACGAGTTCCTCGCCGGACGCGACCACCGCCGGGAGGAGATGACCCGGCTCGGCATCCGCAACGAGACGTTCGCGGCCAAGTGGTTCCAGGACAACGAGGAGGGGCTGCGCGGCGGCTGGGACACCGCGCAGCGCCTGAAGGAACTGGACGGCGACGGCGTGGCCGCCGAGGTGGTCTTCCCGGACGCCGACGCGGTCGACAGCCGTACCGCGGCACCCTTCGGAGTGGGCCTCGGCCTGTCCGGGGACCACGACCCGGAGCTGGGCATGGCGGGTGCCCGGGCCCACAACCGCTGGCTGGCCGACTTCGTGTCCGAACACCCCGAACGGCACTGCGGGGTCGCCCTGTTGCCCGTGACGGCCCCGACGGAGCAGGTGGTCGCCGAGGTGCGCCGGGCGAAGGAGTCGGGCCTCGGCGCCCTGATGATCCCGGCCATGTGGGTCGACAAGGAGCCCTACCACGACCGCCGTTACGACCCTGTCTGGGCGGCCGCCGCCGACTGCGGGATGCCGGTCCTCACCCACTCGGGCGCGGCTCCGCGCCACGAGTACGGCGAGCACCTGGGCATCTACGTCAGCGAGGTGACCTGGTGGCCGGCCCGTCCGCTGTGGTTCCTGCTCTGGTCCGGTGTCTTCGAACGCCACCCGGGGCTGCGCTTCGGCGTCGCCGAGTCGGGCTGCTGGTGGCTGCCGAACCTGCTGTGGTTCATGGACCGCCTCTACCTCGGCGCGCACGGCGGCAAGAAACTCTCCCCCTTCGCGGAACTGCGACGCCCGCCGCACGAGTACCTGGACCGGCAGGTCTTCGTCTGCGCCACCAACACCAAACGCCGGGAACTCGCCCAGCGCTACGAGATCGGCGTCGACAACATCCTGTGGGGCAGCGACTTCCCGCACCCCGAGGGCACCTGGCCCGACACCCGCGGGTGGCTGCGCCGCACCTTCCACGACATCCCGGTGACCGAGACCCGCCGGATGCTCGGCCTCGCGGCGGCCGAGGCCTTCGGCTTCGACGTGGACCGCCTCACCCCGCTGGCCCGCCGTATCGGCCCCACCCCCGCCGACCTCGGCCAGCAGGCCGACCAGGCGGCGGTGGAGGCCTCCTGGGCCCGCTCCCGCGAAGTGGGCCGGCACTGGCTGACGGACAACGACTTCCCGACCCTGGGGGTGACGCGGTGAACGACCGCTACACGGTGATCTCGGCCGACTGCCACGCGGGCGCCGACCTCCTCGACTACAAGCCCTACCTGGAGAAGCGCCACCACGACGACTTCGACGTCTGGGCGGCCACCTACGTCAACCCGTACGAGGACCTGCTCGCCGACTCGGCCGACCGGAACTGGAACTCCGACCGGCGGCTCGCGGAGCTGGAGCAGGACGGGATCGTCGCGGAGGTGATCTTCCCGAACACCATCCCGCCGTTCTTCCCGTCCGGTTCGCTGATGGCGCCCGCGCCGACGGCTGCCGAGTTCGAACGGCGCTGGGCCGGGCTGCGCGCCCACAACCGCTGGCTGGCCGACTTCTGCGCCGCCGCGCCCGGCCGCCGCGCGGGCGTCTTCCAGATCCTCCTCAACGACGTGGAGGAGGCCGTCAAGGAGATCCGCTGGTCGGTGACGGCGGGCCTGAAAGGCGGGCTCCTGCTGCCCGGCACCCCGCCCGGTTCCGGGCTTCCCGAACTCCACGCGCGCGTGTACGACCCGATCTGGGCCGTGTGCGCGGAACTCGGCGTGCCCGTCAACCACCACGCGGGCTCCGCGTCCCCGCCGCTCGGTGACGAACCCGCCGCCCGCGCGGTCTTCATGGTCGAGACGACCTGGTTCTCGCACCGGGCGCTGTGGCACCTGATCTTCGGCGGTGCCTTCCGCCGCCACCCGGAGCTGAGACTGGTGCTGACCGAACAGGGATCCGGCTGGATCCCCGGCGTCCTGGCCATGCTGGACTACTACCACGGCCGCATGCTGGCGGCGGCCACCAGGACGGCGACCGCGGAGTCGAAGTTCGGAGCCGGCCTGGCGGACTCGATGGGCGAACCGCCGTCCTCGGTCTGGCGGGACAACTGCTTCGTCGGCGCCAGCTTCATGCGCCCCCACGAGGTGCCGCTGCGCGACCGCATCGGCCTCGACAAGATCATGTGGGGCAGCGACTTCCCGCACGACGAGGGGACGTTCCCGTACACCCGGGAGGGCCTGCGCTTCGCCTTCGCCGGCGTCCCGCGTGACGAACTGACGGCGATGCTCGGCGGCAACGCGGCCCGCGTCTACGGCTTCGACCTGGACCTCCTGGACCCGATCGCGGCGAAGGTGGGGCCGACGGTGGCGGAGATCGCGGAGCCGCTGCCGGCGCCCCCGGCGGACGCGACGAGCCCGGTGTTCGCGCGGGGGGCCTCGGTACGGGTCTGGTGACGTCGGTACGGCGCTCACGGGCCCCGGGGTGCGATCCTCCCTGCTGTGACGGAACCCACGCACGACAACGAGGCCCACGGGGGCGCGCTCGGCTCCCGGCTGAACTGGCTGCGGGCGGCCGTACTGGGCGCGAACGACGGCATCGTGTCGACGGCGGGCATCGTCGTCGGCGTCGCGGGTGCCACGGCCGACCGGAACGCGCTGCTGACGGCGGGCCTGGCCGGCCTGCTCGCCGGATCCATGTCGATGGCGGCGGGGGAGTACGTCTCGGTGTCCACCCAGCGCGACTCGGAGCTCGCCGCCCTGGCGCAGGAGAAGCGGGAGCTGAAGGAGCAGCCCGAGGAGGAACTGGAGGAACTGACCGAACTGCTGGAGCGCCGCGGCCTGTCCCGGGAGGTGGCCCGCGAGGCGGCGGTCCAGCTGACGGAACGCGACGCCCTGCGGGCCCACGCGAGGGTGGAACTGGGCATCGACCCCGACGAGCTGACCAGCCCCTGGAACGCGGCGCTCGCCAGCTTCCTGGCCTTCACGGTGGGGGCCCTGCTCCCCCTCCTGGCGATCGTCCTGCCGCCCTCGGCCTGGCGGCTCCCGGTGACGGTGGGCTCGGTGCTGGCGGCACTGGTACTGACCGGCTGGGCCAGCGCCCGCCTGGGAGCGGCCGCACCCGGCCCGGCCGTGCTGCGGAACGTCCTCGGCGGGGCGCTGGCGATGGCGGTCACGTACGCGGCGGGGAGCCTGCTGGGGGCGGCCGGGGTCTAGCGCTTTGGCGGAGATCGCCAACAAGCAAGCGCGTACCGCTGGTGATACTTGTGGGTAACAACGTCTAGCCGCAGGCGACCAGCGGTTCTACGGTGCCCCCATGCCGAACCTGCCCGATGTCGTGCTGTGGTCGATACCCGCCTTCGTGCTGCTCACCGTGATCGAGGTGATCAGCTACCGCATCCATCCCGACGACGATGCCGGCGGGTACGAGACCAAGGACGCGGCCACCAGCATCGGCATGGGGCTCGGGTCGCTCGTGTTCGACTTCGTCTGGAAGATCCCGATCGTCGCCGTCTACTCGGCCGTGTACGCGCTCACCCCGCTGCGCGTCCCGGTCCTGTGGTGGACGGTCCCGCTGATGCTGCTCGGGCAGGACTTCTTCTACTACTGGTCCCACCGCGGCCACCACGTCATCCGCATCCTGTGGGCCTGCCACGTCGTCCACCACTCCAGCAAGAAGTTCAACCTGAGCACCGCGCTGCGCCAGCCGTGGACCTCGCTGACCGTGTGGCCGTTCTACGTCCCGCTCGTCGCCGTCGGCGTGCACCCGGCCGCGCTCGCCTTCTGCTCCTCCGCGAACCTCGTCTACCAGTTCTGGATCCACACCGAACGCATCGACAAGATGCCCCGCTGGTTCGAGTTCGTGTTCAACACGCCGTCCCACCACCGCGTGCACCACGCCTCCCAGGGCGGCTACCTGGACCGCAACTTCGGCGGCATCCTCATCGTCTGGGACCGGCTGTTCGGATCCTGGGTGCCTGAGGTCGAGCGCCCCGTGTACGGGTTGACCAAGAACATCAACACGTTCAACCCGATCAAGGTGGCGACGCACGAGTACCTGGCCATCGGCAGGGACCTGAAGGCGGCCCGCAGCTGGCGGGAGCGGGCCGGGCGGGTGTTCCGGGGGCCTGGCTGGGCGCCCGCGCCCGCCGTGGCACAGCCGGAGGAGTCCGTGGCCGCGTGAGAGCGACGCGCGCGCTGCTCACCGCCTTCGTCCTCACCGTCGTCACCGACCTCGGCTGCCTCGCCGCCGGCTTCCGTCCGGGGCATCTGGCCGCCAAGCCGCTGCTGATGCTCCTGCTCGCCGCGTACGCCGCCCGCTCGGGCGGCCCGCGGCCGCTCGTCGCCGCCCTGCTGTGCGGCTGGGCCGGCGACGTCCTGCTGCTCTCCGGCGCCGACCCCGCGTTCATGGCAGGCATGGCCTGTTTCGCCGCCGGACACGTCTGCTACCTGGTTTTGTTCCGCCGTCTCGGGCGGCCCCACGCGCGTGCGGGTCTGCTCGCCGCCGGCTACGCGGTGGCCCTCGTCATCCTGGTCGTCCTGCTCTGGCCCGGCCTGCCGGCCGGCCTCCGCGTCCCCGTCGCCGGCTACAGCGCCCTCCTCACCGCCATGGCGTACACCGCCGCCACCCGGCGGGGGCCGGTCGCCGGGCTCGGCGGCGCGCTCTTCATGCTCTCCGACACCCTCATCGCCACCGGCGTCGCCCACTGGCCGCAACCGCCCCGGCCCGACTTCTGGATCATGCTCACCTACGCGGCCGCGCAGTTCCTGCTGGTACGAGGCACCCTCGACGCGCGGCCCGCACCGGCCACGACGTACCGTGAGATGCGCTCGGCCACCCCCTGAGCGCAGCCACGACACCGCACGAGAAGGACCCTCGCCATGCGCGCCACCACCATCCACGCCCCGTACGACATGCGCGTGGAGGACGTGCCCGAGCCCGTGGTGCAGCTGCCCACCGACGCCGTCGTACGGGTGCTGCGCGCCTGCATCTGCGGCAGCGACCTGTGGGCGTACCGCGGCGAGGCGGCCCGGCAGCCGGGCCAGCGCATCGGGCACGAGTTCCTCGGTGTCGTCGAGGAGACCGGCTCCGAGGTGGCCACCGTGCGGCGCGGCGACCTGGTGGTGGCCCCCTTCATGTGGTCCGACGGCGTCTGCGACTACTGCCGCGAGGGCCTCACCACATCCTGCGAGCACGGCGGTTTCTGGGGGTCCGTGGGCTACGACGGCGGCCAGGGCGAGGCGGTCCGCGTGCCGTTCGCCGACGGCACCCTGGTCCAGCTGCCCAAGGACGCGGCCTCCGACGAGCACCTGCTGTCCGCCCTGCTCACCCTCTCCGACGTGCTCGGCACCGGCCACCACGCGGCCCTGGGCGCCGGTGTCCGTCCCGGCGCCACGGTGGCCGTCGTCGGGGACGGCGCGGTCGGCCTGTGCGCCGTGCTGGCCGCCAGGCGGCTGGGTGCCGAGCGGATCATCGCGCTCGGCCGGCACGAGGTCCGCACCGACATCGCGCGCCGCTTCGGCGCCACCGACGTGGTCGCCGAACGCGGGGACGCCGCCGTGGCGGCCGTCCGCGAACGCACCCGCGGCCAGGGCGCGCACGCCGTCGTCGAGGCCGTCGGCACCGAGCAGTCCATGCGGACGGCCGTCGAGATCACCCGCGACGGCGGCGCCATCGGCTTCGTGGGCGTACCGCACGGCAGCGGCACCGGACTGGACCTCGGTGTCATGTTCGACCGGAACATCGCGCTGCGCGGCGGTGTCGCCCCGGTCCGCGCCTACATCCCCGACCTGCTGCCGGACGTCCTCGACGGCACGGTCGACCCGTCGCCGGTCTTCGACCTGACCGTCGGCATCGAGGGCGTGCCCGACGGCTACAAGGCGATGGACGAGCGCACCGCGCTGAAGGTGCTCGTCACCAACGGCTGACGCGGTCATGCCCAGCGGGCGGCGTCCGAACCCCACGGCACCGGCGGCCGTGCCCAGTCGGCCGGGCCGCCCGCGAAGGACAACGGCGGTCGTGCGTACCGCAGTCGGCCCAGCGCGCTGTCCCTCTCCGCGAGCCAGGCGTCCGGCCCCTCGTACGCCTCACCGGCCTCACGGGCCTCACCGACTTCACCTGTCCCACCGGTCCCACCGGCTTCACCGGTCCCATCGGTCTGGACCGCCTCGTCGGCCTCCGCGCCCGGCTCCGGTCCCGGCTCCGCCATGAGCCACCGGGCGGTGCGTGCCAGGGCCAGCCGTACGAACCTGCCGCCGCCGTCGTACGACTGCTCGGTCAGGGCTCGCAGCACCCCGGCCGCCAGCAGGTACCCGCTGCCGTGGTCCAGCGCCTGCGCGGGCAGCGCGCCCGGACGGTCCGCGGACCCCTCGGCCCAGGCGATGCCGGTGGCGGCCTGCACCAGGCTGTCGAAGCCGCGCCGGCCGCCCCACGGCCCGTACCCGCCCCACGCCGAGACCTGGGCCACGACCAGCCCGGGCCGCCGTTCCGCCAGCGCCTCGGGTGCGAGTCCGAACCGGTCCAGGGCGCCCGGCCGGTATCCGGTGACCACGACGTCGGCCGAGGCCAGCAACTCCTCGAAGGCCGCCCGGTCCGTCGTCAGGTCGAGCCTCGCCGAGCGCTTTCCGAAGCCGGTGTCGGCGTGCTGGTCGGGGAGTTCGGGCAGCCACGGCGCGTCCAGGCGCAGCACGTCCGCGCCCAGCAGAGCCAGGGTGCGGGTCACGACCGGGCCGGCCAGCACCCGGGTCAGGTCCAGGACGCGGACCCCGGCCGCCGGCAGCAGGGGGGAGGTGCCGGCGGCGAGCGGCGCGAGCACGCGCGCGTCCGCACCGTCCAGGCGGCCTCGTTCGACCAGCGGCCGCGCGGCCACCTCTGCGGCCTGCTCGTGCGCCGCCCACTCCTCGGGGGAGCGCAGGGCCACGGCGAGTCCGCCCGCGGCGTGGACGGCGTCCTCCACCGCCACCGCGGTCCGTTCGGCGACCCGCGCCGCGACGTCCTCCGGGGAGGCGTTCTCCGGCAGCCCCAGCGCGGTCAGCAGCCGGGCCCTGTGATGCGGGTAGTTGGCGTGCGTGCGCACCCAGCCGTCGGCCGTGCGCCAGAACCGCGACAGCGGGGCGAACGGAACCGGCGCCCGCCCGTCGACCAGCAGCCGCCGCTCGCTCGTGAACGCCGCCGCCACCGCCCCGTCGTCCACCCGGACCGCGGGCACCTCAGCCCTTCCGGTCCGCCGCGCCCCCAGCTCGGCGGCGGCCAGCGCGCACGCGCCCACGCACGCGCGGGCCAGCCGTCGTACGGGCAGACGGGCCGGGAGCGTGCCCGCGCGGGCCACGGTCGTGACCCGCGCGAGCAGTGCCGGGTCGCCGCCCAGCACAGACCATGCATAGTTGATCGATGTCATGACTGCACTATGCATGATTGATTGAATCAATATGAGTCGGCCGGGCCGACGGAGCTACCTGCTCACCGCCGCCAGCGCGTCGGCGATGCCCCACCCGTAGAAGCCGTTGCGGTTCTTCGAGCCCTCGCACACCGCGTCGACCTTGCCGTCGCCGTTGATGTCGTACGGGTCGGTGCACGGGGTGGCGGTCGCCTCGGCGTACAGCAGGGCCTTCACCAGGGCGGGGGAGGCGTGCGGATGGGTTGACTTGATCAATGCGGCGACGCCGACGACATGCGGGGTCGCCATCGAGGTGCCGGCCATGTAGCCCCACCGGCCGCCCGGCAGCGGGCCCAGGATCAAGCCACTGGTGGCCGGAGGCTGCGGCGCCTGGTAGGCCGTGGAGTCGCCACCCGGGGCCGCGATGTCGATGACCCCGAGGCCGTAGTTGGAGAACGACGACTTGAGGCCCTTGGCCCCGGTCGCCGCGACCGTGACGACACCCGGCAGCTGGGTCGGGATGTCGAAGCACTTGTGCGGGTCGATCACCCGGTCGCTGGGGGTGCCGTCGTTCGGTGAGACCGGGTCGGTGATCGAGTCGGCGGCCAGGTCGTAGCTCTCGTTGCCGGCCGCGGCCACATTGACGGTGCCCTTGTGCTCCGCGAACCGGGAGGCCCGCGTGATGGCGTCGACGAGCGCCTTCTGGTCCGGGTCGTCGGTGCAGTTGAAGTACCAGGGGTCGGTGTAATAGCTGTTGTTGGTGACGTCGATGTGGTGCTCGGCCGCCCACACGAAGCCGCACACCACGGCCTCCGTGTAGAAGTACCCCTGCGAAGTGGCGACCTTGATGCCCGCCACCTTGACGCCCGGTGCCACACCGGTGATGCCGATGCCGTTCTTCGCGCCCGCGATCTCACCCGCCACGTGTGTTCCGTGCGGGCTCTCCGCCGCACTCGGCCGCCAGGCGCCGTACGTGGTGTCCGGCTTGCCCGAGACGCAGTTGGTCGACTGCGCGGCGGAGAAGTTCGGGGCGATGTCCGGGTGGGTGTCGTCGACGCCGGTGTCGATGACGGCGACGGTCACCTTGGAGCTGCCCAGGGTCTTCTCGTGCGCCTTGTCGGCCTTGATGGCGGGCAGGTCCCACTGCAACGGCTCCAGCGGGTCCTGACCGTCGGTCGCCTGCGCGTCCGCCTGGGCCACCTGCTCGGAGCTGAGCACCTGGGGGGTGCCGACGTCGGTGGTCGACTGGGCGGGGAGCGGCGCGTTGCGGGTGGCCCCGGCCGAGTCCACGCCCGGCACCTTGCGGATGGCCGTGGCGAAGTCGGCGTTCGACGAGTGGACGACGATCACGCCGATCTCGTCGTACGCGATCACCACCGAACCGCCGGCCCGTTCGACCGCCTTCTGGACCCGCTCCGAAGTGCCGTGTCCGGGGCGGACGTTGACGACGTAGCTGAGGGAGGGTCCGTCAGCGGCGGCGGCGCTGAGGGAGGTGGTGCCACCGGTGTCGGCCGCCGACGCCGACACGTCGGGCAGGAACGCGAGGGCGGTGGCCATCGCCATGCCGAGCGGGACGGCGAGGACGCGGCGGTGACGCGGCTGGAACACAGTCATGCGGAAGAGCCTCCGGTTCGTTCGCGGAACGGACGTGCCGTGCGGGAAGTCCTGGCGGCCGGTGGTCACTTGACCGCGCGCAGCGCGTCGACGACACCGGAGCCGTAGAAACCGTTGACGTGCTTGCCGCCCACGCAGACGGCGTCCACGACACCGTCGCCGTTTCCGTCGTAGGGGCCCGCCGGGCAGCCCGGGTTGTCCGCCTCGGCCTTGAGCAGGGCCTGCAACCGGGCCGGAGTGGCGTGCGGATGGGCGGACTTCAGCAGCGCGGCCACCGCGGCCACGTGCGGGGACGCCATCGAGGTGCCCTGGAGGAAGCCGTACTGGCCGTTCGGCAGGGTGGACAGGATGCGGCCGTTCTTCGACGGCGTGTCCGGGATCTGGTACTTGTCGCCGCCCGGCGCCGCCACGTCGACCACGCCCAGGCCGTAGCTGGAGTAGTACGACTTGGTGTTGCCGACGCCCACGGCGCTCACGGTGACCACGCCGGGCAGCTGGGTCGGCACGTCGAAGCACTCGTGCGGGTCGACCGTACGGGTCGTGGCCGTCGAGTCGTCGGGGCTGGAGGCGTCCGTCAGGGCGTGCGCGTCGAGGTCGGCGTTGGAGTTGCCCGCGGCGGCCACATTGAGTGTGCCCTTGCGCTGGGCGTACAGCTGCGCCCTGTTGACCGCGTCGACGATGGCACGTTGATCGGGGTCGTCCATGCAGTTGTACAGCCACGGATCAACGTAGTAGCTGTTGTTGGTGATCTCCACGCCGTGGTCGGCGGCGAACACGAAGGCGCAGACGACGCTCTCGGGGTAGAACAGCTGTGTCGAGTCGGGCTGGGCCACGGTGATGCCGGCCACCTTCACGCCCGGTGCCACACCGGCCACGCCGATGCCGTTCCGGGCGGCGGCTATCTCACCGGCGACGTGCGTGCCGTGGTAGTGGTCGGCGTCCGCCGGCCGCCAGGCGCCGTACGTGGTGTCCGCCCTGCCGCTCACGCAGTTGGCGGACTGCGCGGCGGAGAAGTTCGGGGCGATGTCCGGGTGGGTGTCGTCGACGCCCGTGTCGATGACGGCCACCGTCACCGAGCGGCTCCCCGGATCGATCGCGGCTGCCTTGTCGGCGCCGATCGCCCGCAGGTCCCACTGGTCGGCCTCCAGGGGCTCCTGGCCGGCCGCCGCGCTCTTCTCGGCCTTCGCCGCCTCGGCCTTCGACAGGACCTGCACGGCGCCCTCGTCCGTGGTCCCGGTGGCGCTCAGCGGGGCCGTCCGGGTGGCGCCCGCCGACTGCACCCCGCGCACCGCGCGCATCGCCGTGCCGAAGTCCGGGTCCGCCGAGTGCGCGACGATCACGCCGATCCTGTCGTACGAGGCGACGACCGTGCCGCCGTCGCGGGCGATCGCCCGTCGTACCGACTCGATCGTGCCGTGGTCCGTCCTGGTGTTGACGACGTAGGCCAGGTTCGGGCCGTCCGCCGCCCGCGTCACCGACGCCGTCAACGGGGTCGCGGCAGCCGCCGCCGGCAGCAGGCCGAGCGAGGCGGTCAGCGACAGGACGGCCGGTACGGCCAGCGCCGCCGTGCGTCTGGAACGCAGATGAGCCATGGGGTCTCCACATCATCCGGAACATCAACCGAGAACGGGCCCGCCCGGACGGCGGACAGGCCGCTTGGGCAGGTACATGACGGGTGGTGCAGGGTGAAGCTATCTCCCGCACTGACCGGCCAGCAATGACCGGAGACGAGCCGTGCGATCGACTTCCGAAAGAACCCGGGCGAGTTGAACCCGGCCACGCGTGGCGCCGTGACCTTGGACAGGGAGCCGCAGCAGGATCGAGGCCCCCTGTCGGACTCACCCACCGAAGTCTTCCCGTCACTCCCGGTGGTTGATCCACATGTCTGTGAGGTCAGAATCCGCATGTCCGTATCGCGAGGAGAGCCCGTGGCCACCGAGACACCACCGCCCTCGAACACAGAGACCCGGCACCCTTCCGGCGAGGAGTTCGCCGAGGTGCAGCAGAGTCCGGAGTTCGCCGAACTGCGGCACTCCCACCGCTCCTTCGCCTTCCCGCTGACCTTCGCCTTCATCGCCTGGTACCTGCTGTACGTCCTGCTCTCCAGCTACGCGGACGGGTTCATGGGCACCAAGGTCGTCGGCAACATCAACGTGGCCCTGGTGCTCGGCCTCGCCCAGTTCCTCACCACGTTCCTCATCGCCTGGTGGTACGCCCGGCACGCCGCCGCCAAGCTCGACCCCAAGGCCGAGGCCATCAAGACCCGGATGGAGGGCGGCGCATGAGCCCCGCACGGCACACCACCCTGCTCGCGGCCGGCGAGGCGAGCCAGCACCGGACGCTGATCATCACCCTGTTCGCGGTGTTCGTCGCCGCGACCCTGGTCATCACCGTCTGGGCCGGCCGCCAGACCAAGGACACCGCCGACTTCTACGCGGGCGGCCGCCAGTTCACCGGCTTCCAGAACGGCCTCGCCGTCTCCGGCGACTACATGTCGGCCGCGTCCTTCCTCGGCATCGCGGGCGCCATCGCCCTCTTCGGCTACGACGGCTTCCTCTACTCGATCGGCTTCCTGGTCGCCTGGCTCGTGGCGCTCCTCCTGGTCGCCGAACCGCTGCGCAACTCGGGCCGCTACACCATGGGCGACGTGCTCGCCTACCGGATGCGCCAGCGCCCGGTCCGCACGGCGGCCGGCACCTCCACGATCGTCGTGTCGATCTTCTACCTGCTGGCCCAGATGGCCGGAGCGGGCGTCCTCGTCTCCCTTCTCCTCGGCATCACCAGCGACGGCGGCAAGATCGGCATCGTCGCGCTGGTCGGCGTCCTGATGATCGTCTACGTCACCATCGGCGGCATGAAGGGCACCACCTGGGTGCAGATGGTCAAGGCCGTCCTGCTGATCGCGGGCGCCCTGCTGCTGACCTTCATGGTGCTGGCCAAGTTCAACTTCAACATCTCCGACCTGCTCGGCAAGGCCGCCGACAACAGCGCCAAGGGCTCGGCCTTCCTGGAGCCCGGCCTCAAGTACGGCGCCACCGGCACCAGCAAGCTGGACTTCCTCTCCCTCGGCATCGCCCTGGTCCTCGGCACCGCGGGCCTGCCGCACATCCTGATCCGCTTCTACACCGTGCCCACCGCGAAGGCCGCCCGGAAGTCGGTGCTCTGGGCGATCGGCCTGATCGGCGCCTTCTACCTGATGACCCTCGCCCTCGGCTTCGGCGCGGCCGCGCTGATCAAACCGGACGAGATCATCGCCTCCAACAAGTCCGGCAACACCGCCGCCCCCCTGCTCGCCCTGCACCTGGGCGGCGTCGACTCCAACTGGGGCGCGATCCTGCTGGCCACCATCTCGGCGGTGGCCTTCGCGACGATCCTCGCGGTGGTCGCCGGCCTCACCCTGGCCTCGTCCTCCTCCTTCGCCCACGACATCTACGCCAACGTCATCAAGAAGGGGCAGGCCACCGAGAAGCAGGAGCTGGGCGCGGCCCGCTGGGCCACCGTCGGCATCGGCGCGGTCTCGATCGTCCTCGGTGCCCTCGCCCGCGACCTGAACGTCGCGGGCCTGGTCGCCCTCGCCTTCGCGGTCGCCGCCTCCGCCAACCTGCCGACCATCCTCTACAGCCTCTTCTGGAAGCGGTTCACCACCGCCGGAGCCCTCTGGTCGATCTACGGCGGCCTGGTCACCGCGGTCGGCCTGGTGCTCTTCTCGCCGGTGGTGTCCGGCAAGGAGACGTCGATGTTCCCGGACGTCGACTTCCACTGGTTCCCGCTGGAGAACCCGGGCATCATCTCGATCCCGGTCGGATTCCTCCTCGGCGTCGTGGGCACTCTGCTGTCCAAGGAGGTCCCGGACGCCACCAAGTACGCGGAGCTGGAGGTGCGGTCCCTGACCGGCACCGGAGCGCACTGAGCCTTCGTACGACCGGCCGCGTCGACGGGATCGTAGGGTCCTACGACGCGGCCTCGTCGTACCTCGTGGCATCGGGCCCCTCACGATGTCAGTGCCGTCACGTAGGCTCACAGGTGACGGCGGAGAACTGGTCCGGAAAGAGGGAAAGAGGGAGGGGGCCCACGTGCTCGTCGACACCTACGGCCGAGTGGCCACCGACCTGCGAGTGTCGCTGACCGACCGGTGCAATCTGCGCTGCACGTACTGCATGCCCGAGGAGGGCCTGCAGTGGCTGGCCAAGCCCGACCTGCTCACGGACGACGAGATCGTCCGCCTGGTCGACATCGCCGTGCGCCTGCTGGGCGTCGAGGAGGTCCGCTTCACCGGCGGCGAGCCGCTGCTGCGCCCGGGCCTGGTCGGCATCGTGGAGCGGGTGGCCGCGCTGCGCCCCCGCCCCCGGATGTCCCTGACGACCAACGGCATCGGCCTGCGGCGCACCGCGTCGGCCCTGAAGGCGGCCGGCCTCGACCGGGTCAACGTCTCCCTGGACACCCTCCGAGCGGACGTCTTCAAGACCCTCACCCGCCGCGACCGCCACCAGGACGTCCTCGACGGCCTGCGCGCGGCCCACGACGCCGGCCTCACCCCGGTCAAGGTCAACACGGTCCTGATGCCCGGTCTGAACGAGGACGAGGCCCCCGACCTGCTGGCCTGGGCGGTGGCACACGACTACGAACTGCGCTTCATCGAACAGATGCCGCTGGACGCCCAGCACGGCTGGAAGCGGGACCGCATGGTGACGGCCGGCGACATCCTCGCCTCGCTCCGCACCCGCTTCGAGCTCACCCCCGAGGGCGCCGACGACCGCGGCTCGGCCCCGGCGGAGCGCTGGCTGGTGGACGGCGGGCCGCACCGCGTCGGCGTCATCGCCTCCGTCACCCGGCCGTTCTGCGCGGCCTGCGACCGCACCCGTCTCACCGCCGACGGCCAGATACGGACCTGTCTGTTCGCGCGGGAGGAGACCGACCTGCGCGGCGCGCTCCGCTCCGGCGCGCCGGACGAGGAGATCGCCCGCCGCTGGCGGCTGGCGATGTGGGGCAAGAAGGCGGGAGCGGGTCTTGACGACCCCGCGTTCATCCAGCCCGACCGGCCCATGTCCGCGATCGGCGGCTAGGGCCGGCTACTCGGCCGACTCCCACTCGGGCAACGGCACGACGTCCTTGAGGAAGCCCCGCACCCCCAGGAACTGCGACAGGTGCTCCCGGTGCTCCTCACAGGCGAGCCAGGTCTTCCGGCGCTCGGGCGTGTGGATCTTCGGGTTGTTCCAGGCCAGCACCCACACCGCTGCGGCACGGCAGCCCTTCGCGGAGCAGACGGGGGAGCCGGGTTCAGAGGCAGGGGCGTTCGGGATCACATCGACGACCCTAACCCCTCAAAAGGCGACGCCGAGCAGCCACGGGGGGAGCTGCCCGGCGTCGGTCTGTCGCTCCGACGGGGGATGCGGAGCGCGTACGAAGTATGTCATGGGTCACCCTCGACCCGGCACTGGAACAGCACGATTGATCTGAGCTTTTCTTGAGCTTTGTGGGTGGTGGCCGTCCGGTTGTGCGGCGTTCCCGATGCTCAGACCGACTCCGGGCGCTCCTGGGTGTCATGGCTGTCCTCGGCCCGCGGCGGCGTGATCATCAGCCGGGTGGGTGCGACGCCGAACGTCGACGGCAGCGACGGCGGCCTCTCTCGTCCCGCGTTGGCGATGACGACCGCCACATAGGGGAGCAACGCGCCGAGCACCAGCGCCACGACGGCCACATACCGTTCGACGTTCCACAACGTGGCCGCGAGGATCACGGACAGGGTGCGGATCGTCATCGAGATGACGTACCTCCGCTGCCGGCCGCGCACGTCCTCCGCGAGGCCCGTACGGGCCCCGGTGATCCGGAACACCTGGACGTTGCCGTCCCCGCGCTGTTTCCGCGTCACAATCCACCATCCGCCCGCATCGGACTCTCCCCGCCCGTTCCCCGTCCGCACCCGCTCGGGGAACCGGGCCAGGACACTCTCCACGGTACGCCGCGCCTGCGCCGCCTTCGAGACCGGGGCGCCCACCTGCCTGCGTGAACGCCCTGCGCCGTACCGCGTACGGGGGCACCGACATGCGCCGTACGGCCCCCGGGCCGAAACTTGGCGTAATGCTCACGTCGAGCCGTACGAGGAGGCAGCCATGGGCTGGTTGTGGGCGATCATCGTGGGATTCGTGCTGGGTCTGATAGCGAAGGCGATCATCCCCGGCAAGCAGCACAGCCCCCTCTGGCTGACGACGATCTTCGGCATCCTCGGGGCCATCGCGGGCAACGCGATCGCCCGGGCCTTCGGGGTCGCGGCGACGCCGGGCATCGACTGGACCCGTCACCTCTTCCAACTGGTCGCCGCGATCATCATCGTGGCGCTCGGCGACATGGCGTACATGGCGACCCTGGGCAAGCGAAAGTACCGCGCCTGAGAAGCGCCCCGTCAGGGGCGCTGGGGGTACCCCCAGCCGGAGGCTGGGGGAGGAACTGCGCGACCAGCCACGACCGACCGGCACTCCACAGCGCACCCGCACCCCCAGGGCGCTCACGAACCCACGACCTCCACGGCCGCCAGGTTCTTCTTGCCCCGCCGCAGCACCAGCCACCGCCCGTGCAGCAGCTCGGCCTCAGCGGGAACCGCGTCCTCGGCGGTCACCTTCACGTTGTTCACGTAGGCGCCGCCCTCCTTCACGGTCCGCCGCGCGGCGGACTTGCTGGCCACCAGCCCGACCTCGGCGAACAGGTCGACCACCGGACCGAGCCCGGCCACCCGGATGTGCGGGACCTCGGACAGCGCCGCCGACAGCGTCCGGTCGTCCAGCTCCGCCAGCTCGCCCTGCCCGAACAGCGCCCGGGACGCGGCGATCACCGAGGCCGTCTGCTCGGCCCCGTGGACCAGCGTGGTCAGCTCCTCGGCCAGCGCCCGCTGCGCGGCCCGCGCCTGCGGACGCTCCTCGGTCTGCTTCTCCAGGTCCTCGATCTCCTCGTGCGACCTGAAGCTGAAGATCCGCAGGAACTTGGAGACGTCCCGGTCGTCAGCGTTCAGCCAGAACTGGTAGAAGGCGTAGGGCGTGGTCATCTCCGGGTCGAGCCAGACCGTGCCGGACTCCGTCTTGCCGAACTTGGTGCCGTCGGCCTTGGTGATCAGCGGTGTGCCCAGCGCGTGCACCTCGGCGTCGGGCTCGACCTTGTGGATCAGATCGGTGCCCGAGGTGAGGTTGCCCCACTGGTCGCTGCCGCCCGTCTGCAGCGTGCAGCCGTACCGCCGGTACAGCTGGAGGAAGTCCATGCCCTGGAGGATCTGGTAGCTGAACTCCGTGTAGCTGATGCCCTCCTGGGACTCGAGGCGTCGGGCCACGGCCTCCTTCGCGATCATCTTGTTCACGCGGAAGTGCTTGCCGATGTCCCGCAGGAACTCGATGGCCGACAGGCCCTGCGTCCAGTCCAGGTTGTTGACCATGACTGCCGCGTTCGGACCCTCGAAGTCCAGCAGCGGAGCGATCTGGGCGCGCAGCCGCTCGACCCACTGGGCGACGATCTCGGGGGCGTTCAGCGTGCGCTCGGAGTTCGGCTTCGGGTCACCGATCAGGCCGGTGGCGCCCCCGACCAGGCCCAGCGGGCGGTTCCCCGCCTGCTGGATCCGGCGCATCGTCAGGATCTGCACGAGGTTGCCGAGGTGCAGACTGGGCGCGGTCGGG
The DNA here is from genome assembly GCF_022343545.1 of Streptomyces arenae. NCBI lineage: Bacteria > Bacillati > Actinomycetota > Actinomycetes > Kitasatosporales > Streptomycetaceae > Streptomyces > Streptomyces arenae. Next base: position 28,553 of record NZ_JAKQYH010000046.1, on the reverse strand, counting down.
TCGAAGCCGCAATAGAACGTGACGGGACCGTCCGCGAACGCCTTGCGCAATGCGTCCTCGTCGGTGGAGAGGGCGATGAGCCCCCGCCACTTCAGCTCGTCGACGATGTCCGTCACGGTTCTCGTATCTCCTTGGACGATGTTCGGGCGGTCGTGCGACCACCGGCTACGAGGTTATACGCCCTGGCTGACAGAGCTCATATTGAAGTCGGGCACCCGCAGCGCGGGCATCGCAGCCCTAGTGAACCAGTCGCCCCACTCCCGCGGCAGCGTCTTTTCCGTGCGCCCGGCCTCCGTGGCCCGGCCGAGCAGGTCCACCGGCGACTCGTTGAACCGGAAGTTGTTCACCTGCCCCGTGACCTGGCCGTTCTCCACCAGGTACACGCCGTCCCGGGTCAGGCCGGTGAGCAGCAGCGTCGCCGGGTCGACCTCGCGGATGTACCAGAGGCAGGTCAGCAGCAGCCCGCGCCCGGTGTCCGCGACCATCTCCTCCAGGGAGCGGTCCGTGCCACCGTCCAGGATCAGGTTGCCGCCCGCCGGCGCGACCGGCAGCCCGGTGAGGCCCGCGGTGTGCCGGGTGGTCGTCAGGTTCCTCAGCTCGCCGCCCGCGATCCACTCCGTGGAGCCGACCGGCAGCCCGTTGTCGAAGACGGACTGGTCGCCGCCGGAGGAGTGCGCGACGACGAACGGCGCGGACTCCAGACCCGGCTCGTTCGGGTCGCTGCGCAGGGTCAGCGGCAGCTCGCTCAGCCTCTCGCCGATCCGGGTGCCGCCGCCCGGCTTGGAGAACACCGTCCGCCCCTCGGCCGCGTCCCGCCCGGACGCCGACCACAGCTGGTAGATCAGCAGGTCGGCCACGGCGGTCGGCGGCAGCAGCGTCTCGTAACGGCCCGCCGGCAGCTCCACCCGGCGCTCGGCCCAGCCGAGCCGTACGGCCAGCTCCGCGTCGAGCGCGCCCGGGTCGACGTCCTTGAAGTCCCGCGTGGACCGGCCGGCCCAGGCCGACCGGGTACGGTCCGGCGACTTGGCGTTCAGCTCGAGGGTGCCGTTCGGCTGGTCGTGCCGCAGCCGCAGTCCCGTCGAGGTGCCCACATAGGTCGACACCAGCTCGTGGTTGGCGAAGCCGTACAGCTCGCGGCCACCGGCACGCGCGCGTGCGAAGGCCTCGCCGAGCGCCGGGGCGAAGTCCGCGAACACCGCGGAGGAGGTCTCGGCGGGCGCGTCCGTGAAGTCCGGCGCCTCCGGTACACCCGTGACCAGCGGCTGAGCGTCCTCGGCGGGCCCGGCTCCGCGCGCGGCGGCCTCCGCGGCCCGGACCAGCGGCTCCAGGTCCTCCGGCGTCACGGCCGACCGGGACACCACACCGGAGGCGGTGCCCTCCTTGCCGTCCACGGTCGCCACCACGGTGAGCGAACGCCCGCGGGTGACACCGTTCGTGGTGAGCGCGTTGCCGGCCCAGCGCAGGTTGGCGGTGGAGTGCTCGTCGGCGATGACCACACAGCCGTCGGCCCGGGACAGCTCGAGAGCGCGCTCGACGATCTCGTGCGGCTTGGTGCTACGGGCGCTCATCGACCGGCCTCCTGCGTGGTGTTGAGGATGTTGACGCCCTTGAAGAGGGCCGACGGGCAGCCGTGGGACACGGCGGCGACCTGCCCCGGCTGGGCCTTGCCGCAGTTGAAGGCGCCACCGAGGACGTACGTCCCCGGGCCGCCGACGGCCGCCATGGAACCCCAGAAGTCGGTGGTCGTCGCCTGGTAGGCGACGTCACGCAGCTGCCCGGTGATCCGCCCGTTCTCGATCCTGAAGAACCGCTGGCCGGTGAACTGGAAGTTGTAGCGCTGCATGTCGATGGACCAGGAGCGGTCGCCGACCACGTAGATCCCGCGGTCGACCCCGCCGATCAGGTCCTCCGTGGCCAGGCCCGCCGGGTCCGGCCGCAGCGACACGTTGGCCATGCGCTGGACGGGCACATGCCCGGGGGAGTCGGCGTACGCGCACCCGTTGGAGCGGTCGAAGCCGGTCAGCCTCGCGATCCGGCGGTCCAGCTGGTAGCCGACGAGCGTGCCGTCCTTGACCAGGTCCCAGGACTGGCCCGCGACGCCCTCGTCGTCGTAGCCGATGGTGGCGAGGCCGTGCTCGGCGGTGCGGTCGCCGGTGACGTTCATCAGCTCGGAGCCGTACTTCAACTTGCCGAGCTGGTCGAAGGTGGCGAAGGAGGTGCCGGCGTAGGCGGCCTCGTAACCGAGCGCGCGGTCCAGTTCGGTGGCGTGGCCGATCGACTCGTGGATGGTCAGCCACAGGTTGGACGGGTCGACCACGAGGTCGTAGAGCCCCGCCTCGACGCTCGGCGCCCGCATCTTCTCGGCCAGCAGCTCCGGGATCTGCTCCAGCTCGGTGTCCCAGTCCCAGCCGGTACCGGTGAGGTACTCCCAGCCGCGGCCGACCGGCGGCGCGATGGTCCGCATCGAGTCGAACTCGCCGCTCGACCCGTCCACGGACACGGCGGTCAGCTGCGGGTGCAGCCGCACCCGCTGCTGGGTGGTCACGGTCCCCGCCGTATCGGCGTAGAACTTGTTCTCGTGCACGGTGAGCAGCGAGGCGTCGACGTGGTTGACCCCCTTCGCCGCCAGCAGCCGCGCGCTCCACTCGGCGAGCAGCGCCGACTTCTCCTCGTCGGGCACGGTGAACGGATCGATCTCGTACGACGAGACCCACGTCCGGTCCGGGTGCACCGGCTCGTCGGCCAGCTCCACCCGCTCGTCCGAGCCCGCCGCCTTGATCACCTGGGCGGACAGCTTCGCCATGGCCACCGCCTGCGACGCGACCCTGGCCGCGGCGTCGAGGCTCAGGTCCACCCCGGAAGCGAAGCCCCAGGTGCCACCGTGCACCACTCGCACCGCGTACCCGAGGTCGGTGCTGTCCGAGGACCCGGCGGGCTTGGCGTCCCGCAGCCGCCAGGACGCGCTGCGCACCCGCTCGAACCGGAAGTCCGCGTGCTCGGCCCCCAGCGCCCGCGCCCGCGCCAGCGCGGCGTCGGCCAGGGGCCGTAGCGGAAGTGCCGTGAAGGTCTCGTCGATGGTATGGGGCACCGAGGTCTCCCTGCTGTTGTGGCCTGTCCGTCCGATCATGTCGCGTCCGCGGCCGTACGGACCACAGGTTTCGGGGCGGCGCCGGACCTTTCTGTAGGGACCCGACAGCGACACCCCCGAGCCACTGTCGGTGCCCGCTTGCCCGTCGGGATGGCCGGACCGATAGGTTTTCGATGAAGCCGCCTGTCACGCAGCTGTCCGGGCGGGTGGTCAGACCGAACGAAAGGGTGATCTGTTGAGCCGCTCGGTTCTCGTCACTGGAGGCAACCGGGGCATCGGCCTCGCCATCGCCCGTGCTTTCGCCGACGCAGGCGACAAGGTGGCCGTCACGTACCGCTCGGGCGAGCCGCCGGCCGGCTTCCTGGCCGTCAAGTGCGACATCACCGACTCCGAGCAGGTGGAGCAGGCCTACAAGGAGATCGAGGACGCGCACGGCCCGGTCGAGGTACTGATCGCCAACGCCGGCATCACCAAGGACACGCTCCTGATGCGGATGTCCGAGGAGGACTTCACCTCGGTCATCGACACCAACCTCACCGGCACCTTCCGGGTGGTCAAGCGTGCCAACCGCGGCATGCTGCGGGCCAAGAAGGGCCGCGTCGTCCTCATCTCCTCGGTCGTCGGCCTCTACGGCGGCCCCGGCCAGGCCAACTACGCCGCCTCCAAGGCCGCCCTGGTCGGCTTCGCCCGGTCGCTCGCCCGGGAACTGGGCTCGCGCAACATCACCTTCAACGTCGTCGCGCCCGGCTTCGTCGACACCGACATGACCAAGGTGCTCACCGACGAGCAGCGCGCCGGCATCGTGGCGCAGGTGCCGCTCGGCCGGTACGCGCAGCCCGAGGAGGTCGCCGCGACGGTGCGGTTCCTGGCCTCGGACGACGCCTCGTACATCACTGGAGCCGTCATCCCTGTTGACGGCGGACTGGGAATGGGTCACTGATCACCATGAGTGGAATCCTCGAGGGCAAGCGCATCCTGATCACGGGTGTGCTGATGGAGTCCTCCATCGCCTTCCACGCGGCCAAGCTGGCCCAGGAGCAGGGCGCGGAGATCATCCTCACCGCGTTCCCGCGGCCCACGCTGACCGAGCGCATCGCCAAGAAGCTCCCCAGGCCCACCAAGGTCATCGAGCTCGACGTCACCAACGACGAGCACCTCGGCCGCCTTGCCGACCTGGTCGGCGAGGAGCTCGGCGGCCTCGACGGCGTCGTGCACTCCATCGGCTTCGCCCCGCAGGACGCGCTCGGCGGCAACTTCCTGAACACGCCGTTCGAGTCCGTGGCCACCGCCATGCACGTCTCGGCGTACTCCCTGAAGTCGCTGACCATGGCCTGCCTGCCGCTGATGCAGAACGGCGGCTCGGTCGTCGGCCTCACCTTCGACGCCCAGTACGCCTGGCCGCAGTACGACTGGATGGGCCCGGCCAAGGCCGCCCTGGAGGCCACCAGCCGCTACGTCGCCCGCGACCTGGGCAAGCAGAACATCCGCTGCAACCTCATCTCCGCGGGCCCGCTCGCCTCCATGGCCGCCAAGTCCATCCCGGGCTTCAGCGACCTGGCCGCGGTCTGGGACCACCGCTCCCCGCTGGAGTGGGACCTCAAGGACCCGGAGCCGGCCGGCAAGGGCATCGTCGCCCTGCTGAGCGACTGGTTCCCGAAGACCACCGGCGAGATCATCCACGTGGACGGCGGTCTGCACGCCATCGGCGCCTGACCGGCGGCGTCACAGGGGCCCGTCTTCCCGCGAGGGGGAGGCGGGCCTCACCCGTCCGGCCCACCGGCCGGGCCGCCGCCGCCCGCTCGGCGCACCCTGGAATCGCGTCGGATCACGCGTCCACCCCGCGATGACCCTCCCCAGCCCGGCCGAGGAGGTCCCCTTGTGCGCCTGTCCCGCAGCCTGGCCCCGGCGGCCGCGGCCCTCGCCCTGGTGCTCGCCCTGCCGTACGACGCCGCTTCCCACGCGCGCGTGCCGAGCGGTCACCCACCCGCCCCGCAGCTGTTCGGCGCGTCCTGCCGGACGACCGTCCAGGGCTCCCGTGTGGTGGCCTACTGCCACAACCCCTACGTCGCCACCGACCGGGTGCAGCTGCACATCGAGTGCGCCGAGTGGTGGGACATCGACACCGACGGCGCCCCCGCCGACGCCGGCCCGGCGAGCACCGTACGGCTCTCCGGACGCTGCTGGAAGGACGTCCGCGCGGTGTGGATCAGCCACCTTCAGGTGAGCTGAACCGGCCCGGACGGCACTGGAACGGGTAGCTCCCCGCCTCCTTCGCCGCCGCGTCCGCGTCGCCCGCGCGGATCGCCTCGACCAGCCGGGCGTGGTCCATGTACGTCTCCGGTGTCAGCTCGGCACCGACGTCCGCGCGCAGCCAGTCCCGCAGCACCTCGCCCAGGTCGGCGTACATCGCCGTCATCACGTCGTTGTGCGAGGCGGCCACCACGGCGAGGTGGAAGGTCGCGTCGGCCGTCACGAACGCCTCCGTCTCGCCCGACTCCCAGGCCCGCTCCCGGCGCACCAGCAGCGCGTCCAGCTGCCTGAGGTCCTTGTCGGTGCGCCGGGCGGCGGCCAGCCGGGCCGCCGACGACTCCAGCGTGGAGCGCAGCTCGGCGATGTGCCGGGGGTCGGCGTCGGCGAACCGGCGGTGCATCACACCCGCCAGCTCACTGGTGGCCACGACGTACGTGCCGGAGCCCTGGCGGATGTCCAGCAGCCCGTTGTGCGCCAGCGCGCGGACGGCCTCCCGGACGGTGTTGCGGGCCACTCCCAGCTGCTCGACCAGTTCCGGCTCGGTGGGGATGCGCGAGCCGACCGGCCACTCGCCGGAGGCGATCTGGTTCCGCAGCTCGGCGATGACCTGCTCGGACAGCGCCGACCGGCGCGGATGGCTCAGAGGCATGGCACACCTTCGCACGCGAGGACCGGGCGAGGGCGGTCGGGCCTGCCCGGAGGTGGACAACCAATCATCCCATGATTCTATGATGGGTCTCATGGCAGGCGAGGAATCCCGGACGACAACACCAGCCCCGACACCCCCGGCACGCACGACACCCCCGGCACGCACGACACCCGCGACATCCGCAGCACCCATGACCACAGGCCCCACGGCGCCCGACCGGAGCCCCGCTCGCTCCACGCGCGCGTGGACCACACGGCTCTTCGTGGTCGGCATCCTGCTGGCCGCGGTCAACCTCCGCCCCGCCATCACCAGCCTCGGCGCGCTCTTGGCGGATGTCCGCGACGGGCTCGGCATGAGCGGCAGCGTGGCCGGACTGCTCACCTCCGTCCCCCCGCTCTGCTTCGCCGTCTTCGGGGTCATGGCCCCCCGGCTGGCCCGCCGCTTCGGACCGCCCGCGGTGGTCTGCGCCGGCATGGTGGCCATCACGGCCGGCCTGCTGATACGGCCGTACGCCGGAGGCACGGCCGGGTTCCTGGCCGGCAGCGCGCTCGCGCTCATGGGCATCGCGGTCAGCAACGTGCTGATGCCGGTCATCGTCAAGCGCTGGTTCCCCGACCGGGTCGGCTCCATGACCGGCCTGTACTCGATGGCGCTCGCCGCCGGCACCGCGATCGCCGCCGCGGTGACCGTGCCCATGACCGACGCGCTGGGCGGCGGCTGGCAGACCGGCCTGGTCGTCTGGGCGGCCCTCGCGGCGGCCGCCGTGCTGCCATGGGTGCCGCTGGTGCGCGACCGGGGCCCGGCCGCGCCGGCCGACGGGACCCGCGCGCGTGCGGAGCAGGAGCGGCCCGCGCTGCGGATCACCCGGAGTCGTACCGCCTGGGCGCTCGCCGTGTTCTTCGGGCTCCAGGCCACCGCCGCCTACATCACGATGGGCTGGATGGCCCAGATCTTCCGGGACGCCGGAGTGTCCGCCGGCACGGCCGGGCTGCTGCTGGCCGTCACCATGGTGATGGGCGTGCCGCTGGCCTTCGTCATCCCGCGGGTGGCCACCCGGCTGCCGCACCAGGGCCCGATCGTGATCGTGCTGGGCGTCTGCGGCCTCGCCGGATACGCGGGTCTGTACCTCGCGCCCGCCGCCGGCGCCTGGGCCTGGGCGCTGCTGCTCGGCGTCTCCAACTGTGCCTTCCCGCTGGCCCTCACCATGGTCGGGATGCGCTCCAGGACCGGCGCGGGGGTGGCCCAGCTGTCCGCCTTCGCCCAGAGCACCGGCTACCTCATCTCCATCCCCGGCCCGCTGCTGGTGGGCGTGCTCTACCAGAGCAGCGGCGGCTGGGGCGTGCCGATCCTGCTCATGGTCGTACTGATGGTCCCGCAGATGGCCGTCGGCTGGCTGGCGGGCCGCGACCGCACGGTGGAGGACGAGGTGAGCCCGCCGGCCTGACGATGCGCCGTGGGGGTGGCCTCTGAGCCCGCCGGCCTGACGATCCGCCGTCGGGGTGGCCCCTGGCACCCCGCGCGGCCCGCGTCCTCCGGCAGGTGCCAGACTGGGCCCATGCCAGTGCTCGACCCGAACCCCCAGAACGGCCAGAAGAAGATGCTGATCGTCTTTGGCTCGTTCTTCGCCATCTTCATCGTCATCGCCGTCATCGCGACCCTCGCGTCCCCCTGACCGCCGCCCCGCCCGGCGACGGTGGGGCTAGCCCCACCATCCCCTAGGGGGTGAGGGTCAGGGTGAAGTGGGTGGGTCACCGGATGGGTCGGCGACCGCGGATTCCGTAGTTTCGAGGTGTGGCCGCGAGGGGCGGTCACCCGAGGACGGAGACCAGCGGAGGCGACCATGCCCGCCCGAACGCACACCCGGCCCCACCCGGCCACCCCGGGCAGCGTCGACATCAGGCTTCCCTGGTGGGCGCTCGCCCTGCCCGCGCTCGCCTTCGTCTCCCTGCTGCTGCTGATACTGAACCCGGCGGACGCCCACGCGGCCACCGGCGACCCGGCCGTCACCCACCTCGTCGAGCGAGTCCGGGAGATCGTCTCCCGTTAGCGCGCCCGCGCTGCCGGACAGGGCGAAGCCGCATGTCAACTCCCTGCGCCCGATGGCCTGTTTCATGCGAAGCTGGGTGTCATGAGCGTCGCAGAATCCCGCAGGATCGTCTTCTTCCGCCATGCGAAAGCCGACTGGCCACAGGTGACCGACCACGAGCGACCGCTCGCTGACCGGGGCCGCACGGACGCCGCCGTCGCCGGACGCAAGCTGGCGGACAGCGGCATCACCTTCGACCTGGCCCTCTGCTCCACCTCCGTGCGCACCCGGGAGACCTGGAAGCTAGCCGTCCACGAGCTCGCGCACCGGCCGAAAACCGTCTACGAGGAGCGGGTGTACGAGGCCGCGCCAGGCGAGCTGATCGCCGTGCTCAACGAGGTGCCCGACGACGTACAGAACGTGATCCTCATCGGCCACAACCCCGGCGTGCACGGGGTGACCGAGATCCTGGCCGGCACGGCCGAGAGCGACGCCCGCGAGCGGATGAACCGCCGGGGTTTCCCCGCCGCCGCCTTCGCCGTCGTCACGTTCGAGGGCTCCTGGAAGGCCCTGGAGCCCGGTGCGGCCGCGCTCACGGACTACTGGGCGCCGTCCGAATGAGACCGGCTCCCCGCCGCCGTACGACCACCTGAAGCCGACGCGACACGGTCGGGGCCCGGCACCGGACCGCGACAAGGGCAGGGCCCGGTACCCCGGTACCGGGCCGCGACAAGGTCAAGGGCCCGGCACCGGATCCCCGGTGCCGGGCCCCTTCGTCCCTCGTGCCCTGCTCGGCCGGCCGATCAGTCCTCGTCCTGGGTGTCCGCCGCCTCGACCTCTTCGCGGGTGACGCCCAGCAGATACAGGACCGTGTCCAGGAACGGGAAGTTCACCGCCGTGTGCGCGGCCTCGCGCACCACCGGCTTGGCGTTGAAGGCGACCCCGAGCCCCGCCGCGTTCAGCATGTCCAGGTCGTTCGCACCGTCACCGATGGCCACCGTCTGCGACAGCGGCACACCCGCCTCGGCCGCGAACCGGCGCAGCAGCCGCGCCTTGCCCGCCCGGTCCACGATCTCGCCGGTCACCCGGCCGGTCAGCTTCCCGTCGACGATCTCCAGCGTGTTGGCCTGGGCGAAGTCCAGCCCCAGCCGCTCCCGCAGATCGTCGGTGACCTGGGTGAAACCGCCCGAGACCACGCCGACTTGGTAGCCGAGCCGCTTCAGCGTACGGATCAGGGTCCGCGCACCGGGGGTCAGCCGCACCTCGGCGCGCACCTTCTGCACGACCGACTGGTCCAGCCCCTTCAGCAGCGCCACGCGCGCGTGCAGAGACTGTTCGAAGTCCAGCTCGCCGCGCATCGCGGCCGCCGTCACCTCGGCGACCTTGTCCTCACAGCCGGCATGCGCGGCGAAGAGCTCGATCACCTCGTCCTGGATGAGCGTCGAGTCCACGTCCATGACGACCAGCCGCTGGGCCCGCCGGTGCAGGCCCGCCGCGACGACCGCGATGTCCACACCGAGTTCGGCCGCGTCGGAGGCCAGGGCGGTGCGCAGCGGCTCGGTCTCCACGCCGGACACCGCGAACTCGACCGCCGTCACCGGGTACTTGGCGAGCCGGAAGATACGGTCGATGTTGCCGCCGGTCTTGGCGATCCGGGCCGCGATGGCGGCCGTCGACTCGGCGGTCAGGGGGTGGCCGAGGACGGTGACCAGGGAACGGCCGAGACCACGCGGGCGGTTGTCGCCGCGGCCGGAGATGATCTCCGCCTGCATCTTCATCGACTCGGCCCAGCTGTGCACGGTCGCCCTGAGGTCGCCCTCAAGACCCGCTGGGGGCTGGGTCACGAGCGCGCACAGCACCAGGCGGCCTCGCGTCACGACCTGCTCGATGTCGACCACGTCGACCATGTACGCGGCAAGAGTGTCGAAGAGGCCGGCCGTGATGCCCGGCCTGTCCTTGCCGAAAATCTTGACGAGGAGAGTGGGGACCTCGGAGGTCTGCGGATCGCTCATGGTGTGACAACCGTAACCGGCACGCAGTGCCTGTGGCGCAGGTGGTCCGCCTGACGGACACGGAACAATAGGTGTCGGGCCGGTGTCGGACGCTTTGCTTCCGGGCGACGGGCGAACGTGCGTGCGATGACCGAGCGGCCGGGGCCCACCGTGCTCGTCGCGCCGTCGCCCACGGTTTCCGGCCCGGTTGCGCGGTTGCGCGCAGTACGGACACCGCGTGCGCGCCGCGCACGAGCTCCCGCCCGAGCTCCCGCCCGAGCCGCCCGCGCCCTCGCGTCCCGCCCGCGCTCCCTGGGCGCCCCCGGGTGCCTCGCGCACGCCGGCCTCATCGTTTCGGCCGCCTGGGCGGCGGCGGGGGAGGGGGCGGAGGAGGTGGCGGCGGTCCGGTGTTCGGGCCGTCCGGGGCGCCGTCGCCCCGGCGCGGCGCCGGACGGGCCCGTGGGGAGCGGGGCGGAGGACCGAGCGGCCGGGCCATCGTGGGGGCGCCGTACACGTCGTCCGAGCCGGGCGGTACCTCGGAGGAGTCCCCGCCGGTCCCCGGCCGCGTCTCCTCCGAGGACCGGTGGCTGCCCGCCTGCGGGCCGTCGGCCGGTTCCGGTGCGGCGGGCGATCCCCGGCGCCCTGGCGCGGCCGGGGCATCCGGGGCATCCGGGGACGCCGCTCCCGGCTCAGGGCCCCGGCCTCCAGGCGCCGGACGATCGTAGGGGCCGGGTACGCGCGGTTCCCGCGCGGCGCCGTACCCCGGCCCGGCCCCCGCTCCCTGCTCCGGCCTGCGAGGCGCCCGCTGCCATTCGGGCCAGGCCCCCCAGCCGTCTCCGCTCTCCCGCAGCCCGTCCGGCATACGGAGGTAGGGGTTGGTGCCCGGATTCGGCGGCCGGTAGGGGCTGCCCGGCGCATACGGCCCCGCCGTCCCGCCGCCGGGCCCGCCCGGAGCCCCCGCCGCCCCCGGGTACGCCGTCCCGCCCGGGGCCCCCGCCGTCTCCGGGTACGCCGGCCCGCCGGCCCGGCCCGTTCCGCCGGGCTCCGCGTTCCCCAGAGCCAGCGGTGCCGCCCGCGACCCCGCCGCCCCGGTCGCCCACGCCAGCAGCCCTCCCGCCGCTCCCGCGGCCGCGCCCCAGGCCGCCCCGAGGAGCAGTGCCATCCCCGACTGCCCGTGCAGTTCGATCCCCGCACCGAACGCGTCGAAGCCCAGCACCGACAGCGAGGCGTCCACCGAGACGCCCGTCAGCCAGGCCAGCAGCGGGAGCGTCAGCGCGGTCGCGATCCCCAGCCGCACGGCACACCGCCCGGCGAACCCGAGGGCACCCCGGCCGGCACCTCCCCCCGACCCCGCGGCGCCCCCCTGCTCCGCGCCCCCTCGCCCCACGGCATCCCGCCCGGCCCGTGTCCGCCCCACCGGTGTCCGTACCGCCGTGAAGACCCCCGCCAGCAGCATCAGCAGTGCCGCCGCGACCCCCAGCAGCCATACCCGGCCGTCCAGTTCGGCCAGGTGTCCCAGGGTCACCGACCGGTCGGAGCCCGAGGTGAGGAAGTCGTCCAGGGGATGGGGCAGGAACGCGGTCAGGACGCCCGTCGCCCTGCCGTCGAAGGGGACGAGGAGGCCGATCGGGAGGCCGAGCCAGACGCCGTTCGGGGCGCCGAGCAGGGCCGCTCCCGCGACGCGCGCCGGATGCGGGTCGCCGACGGCCGCGTAGGCCGCCGCCGCCCACCCCGCCGCCACGGCCACCAGCAGGACCGTCACCAGCGCCGAGGCGGCCGGACGTACCACCCTGTGCACGCCCTCCCAGCCGCGGGGCAGCGGAGTCCGGCGCGACGCCAGCAGGGCGATCAGCAGGATGCCGGCGCACCACGCGAGGCCCCCGGCCAGCGTCGCCGCCGTGTCCACGCGGAACCCGACCGCCGCGTCGGCCTTCACCAGGTCGCCGAGGCGGTCCGGGAGCAGCCCGCCGACATCCCCGATGCCGGGGATGTTCAGACCGCCTCCGCCGCCCCCTCCGCCTCCGCCCGCCCCCGTCAGCCCGTCCAGCCCGAGTGCGCCGCCGTCGATGGTCACGACCGAGTGCCCCGCCCACGCCAGTCCGCCCAGCGTCGCCACGAAGAGCACGACCACCGAGCCCGCGCGGGCCAGCAGTTCGGCGGGCGCGACGACAACTCCGGCCGTGCGCAGGGACCGTAAGAAGAACCATGACAAAAGGAGCGCACCGACCAGGCTCACGCCCAGTGGCGTGATCTCGATGGCTGTCGTCGCTTTGGCACCCTTCAGTCCGAAAGCGGACAGATCTCCGTTCGGTGTGACCGAACCACCCGCCCCGAGTGCCACAACCGCCGCTGTCATCGGGCCCAGGGAGCCCGCCGCGTCGGCCCGCAGCAGGTGCAGACCGAGCGCCGCCGTGCCCGCCATGCCGATCAACGCCCAGCTCACGGCGGCGATCGCGGACAGCAGGATGTCGACCCACGGCAGCCGCGCGCCGCCGCGCGCGCTCTCGACTCCGGTGCCGGACGTACCGGACGTGCCAGAACCCATGGCAGACCCCCCGATCCGCGGAACGCCCCGGGCTGCCCCGTCGCGCTTGTCCTCCTCGCGTGGATTACCACTCTCCGGCCCGTTTTCAACCCCGTCAACGGAAAGAGTCGAAGCGCTCGTACGAGGCCCCCACAGGGCCCGACTTTCGGTCAGAGGGCGGAGCCTGAAATAGTTCCCGACGATGTTCGACATCCCTAGACTCCCTGTGATGGGGGTAACTCGGGGGACTACTCATGGGGCTTGGCGTGCCGGAACTCGTACTGGAATCAAACGGACGTACCTGGACGCTCGAACCGTCCAGGTCATACACCCTCGGACGCGATCCGCAGGGGGACATCGTGTTCGACGACGCCAGGGTCTCCTGGCGGCACGCCACGATCAGCTTCGACGGCCGTAGTTGGGTCATCGAGGACCACGGCAGTACCAACGGCACCTTCGTGCAGAGCCAGCGCGTCCAGCGCATGGAGATCGGCCCGGGCTCCGCCGTGCACCTCGGCAACGCGAACGACGGACCGCGCCTGGGACTCTCCGGCGCCGCGACCGCCGTCGCACCGCCGCAGCAGCAGGCCGCGCCGCAGGCCGCCGCGCCGGCGGCGCAGCCGTACGCGGCGCAGGGCGCGGGCGGCGCGGGCTGGTCCCAGCCGCCCGCGCCACGGCAGGAAGCGGCACAACAGGGCTGGCAGCAGGCCTCGTCGGGGATCCCGCAGCAGCAGGGCGCCCCGGCCGCGGCCTCCGGTGGTGGCGTGGGGGCGCCGCCGGCCTACGGCGACCGCAGCCCGACCACGTTCCACCAGTTCTCCATCGGCCGGGTGATGCGCATCGGCCGTGCCCTGGAGAACGAACTCGTGGTGTCCGACCTCCAGGTCTCCCGCCACCACGCCGAGTTCCACTCCACGCCCGACGGCCGTATGGAGATCCGCGACCTCGGCTCGCACAACGGCACGTACGTCAACGGTCAGCCGATCGCCAAGGGCGGCAGCGCCCTGCTCGGCCCGAACGACATCGTCGGCGTCGGCCACTCCACGTTCCGGATCGTCGGCGACCGGCTGGAGGAGTTCGTCGACACCGGCGAAGTCTCGTTCTCCGCACGCCACTTGACCGTCACCGTCGACGGCGGCAAGCAGATCCTCAAGGACGTCTCCTTCGGTGTCCCGGAGAAGTCCCTGATCGCGGTCATCGGTCCGTCGGGCTCCGGCAAGTCGACCCTGCTGAAGGCGCTCACCGGCTACCGGCCCGCCAACGAGGGCGAGGTGCTGTACGACAACCGCAACCTGTACAAGCAGTTCGCCGAGCTGCGCCAGCGCATCGGTCTGGTCCCGCAGGACGACATCCTGCACAAGGAGCTGACCGTCAAGAGGGCCCTCAAGTACGCGGCCAAGCTGCGTTTCCCCGCCGACACCACCGGCCAGGAGCGCGACGACCGCATCGAGGAGGTGCTGCGCGAGCTGAAGCTCGACATCCACAAGGACAAGAAGGTCACCTCCCTGTCCGGCGGCCAGCGCAAGCGGGTCTCGGTCGCCCTGGAGCTGCTCACCAAGCCGTCGCTGATCTTCCTCGACGAGCCCACCTCGGGCCTCGACCCGGGCATGGACCGCGATGTCATGCAGCTGCTGCGCGGCCTCGCCGACGACGGCCGCACGGTCCTCGTGGTCACCCACTCGGTGGCCGAGCTGGCGCTGTGCGACAAGCTGCTGGTGATGGCGCCGGGCGGTGCCGTCGCCTACTTCGGCCCGCCCGAGGAGGCGCTGAACTTCTTCGGCTACGACTCCTGGGCCGACGTCTTCTCCGCCTTCGAGAACTACCGCGACTACGACTGGGCGGGACGCTGGAAGGGCTCCCAGCACTACCAGATGTACGCCGCGGACATCGACGCCATAGCCCCGCAGGCCGTACAGATGCCGCCGATGCAGGTGATGAAGCCGAAGAAGCCGCAGAGCTGGGGTTCGCAGCTGCTGACCCTGGTGCGGCGGTACGCGGCGGTCATCGCCTCCGACAAGGGCTTCCTGGCGCTGACGGTGATCCTGCCGGCGGTGCTCGGCGCGGTCAGCCTGCTGATCGACAGCGACAAGACCCTGCTGGTGAACCCGGTCAACCACAAGACCGGCATCCCCGTGCCGAACGGCACGGCGACCACGGTCCTGCTGATCCTCGCGGTCGGCGCCTGTTTCGCGGGCGCCGCGAACTCCGTCCGTGAGCTGATCAAGGAACGGGTCATCTACGAGCGGGAGCGCGCGGTCGGCCTGTCCCGGTCGGCGTACCTGATGTCCAAGGTGGTCGTGCTCGGCGTGATCACCGTGCTGCAGGGCCTGATGGTCGGCCTGATCGGGTTCTCCAGCCGCACGATCCCCGACCAGGGCGTGGTCCTCGGCCACTCCGTCCTGTTCGAGCTGTGCATCCCGATCATGGGGCTCGGCTTCACCTCGATGATGTTCGGCCTGGTCATCTCCTCGCTGGTGAAGACGTCCGAGAAGACCATGCCGCTGCTGGTGATGTTCGCGATCATCCAGGTGGTGTTCACCGGCTGCCTGTTCACCCTGAACGGCGCGGTCGGGGCCAACCAGCTCTCGTTCCTGATGCCGTCCCGCTGGGCGGTGGGTGCCGCCGGCGCCACGCTGGACTTCAACAACATCGCGCCCAACACCGACGACCCGACCAGCAAGGACCCGCTGTGGGCGCACACGGCCGGCGCCTGGGGCATGGACATGGTCGTGCTGCTCGTCCTCGGCGTGGTCTGCGGCTTCCTGGTCGCCCGCTTCCTGCGCCGCCACGAGCCCGAGGTCATGCGCAAGTAGGGCCGCACCGGTCGCGCGGCGGCCCCCGCGTGCGACGCCGAAGGGCGGCACCCCACAGTGGGGTGCCGCCCTTCGGCGCGCCGGTGCTGAGGTCCGCGCCTGCCTCAGTACGCGCTGTTGACGTTGTCGATCGAGCCGTACCGGTGGGCCGCGTAGTTGGCGGCGGCGGTGATGTTGGCGACCGGGTTGTAGATGTCCCAGGACGTGCCCGCCACGTGGTAGGCGCTGAAGGTCGGCGGGATCACCTGGAGCAGGCCCTTGGAGGGGATGCCGTTGATGGCGTTGATGTCCCAGTTGTTGATGGCCATCGGGTTGCCGGAGGACTCCCGCATGATGTTGCGGTGCAGGCCGCTGTAGGAGCCCGGGATGCCCTTGGCCTTCATGATGTCGAGGGCCTGGCGGATCCAGCCGTCGAGGTTGTTGCTGTAGGTCTTCGCGACGACCTGCTGGACCTGCGGGCGCTGCGCGGCCCGGCTCACGGCCTGCTGGGCGGCGCGCGCCTTGGCGGCCTTCGTCGCGGCGGCCTGCTTCGCCACCTGGGCGGCGACGTGCTTCACGTGGGCCGCGTGGGCCTGCTTCACGTGGGCGACGTGCAGGGTGTGGGCGCTGGCCGCCTTCTGCTTGGCGGCGATGGCCTCGACCTTGAGGTTCTGGAGGGCGAGCTGGTCGGTGACCGAGCCCTTGACGTCCTTGATCTGCTCGGTGCCGTAGACCACCTTGGCCGCGGTCTCGGGGGACCCGGTCACGGTCGTGTCCGCGCTGCTGGGCACGGCGGAGAAGGCGATGGAGGCGGCGCCGAGGGCGGCGACACCGGCGAGCGCGATCTTGTGATGCTTGGTCAGCGCGGGACTGTGGGTGTTCTTGGGCATGGCAGTGGACCTCTTCGAATAGCGCGGAGGTCGCTCGTTGTCCGCGGGAGGAGACCGGCTCCTCCTGCACGAACACCGCGGGGGGAACCCGCGGTGCTGAGCGACGGCAGCCATTCTTAGCGGCCGCAAAATCCCGAGGCAAAGGTGTGACGTACGACCCCGGGTAGTAGGGCCCGTAAGGGCAAAACGGGACAGACTGGGCCGTCTGTCCCGTTCGTGCGGGGGCTGTTTATCTCCTATGTCCGTTCGTACGTGATGTGCGCCCTATGTGCGGCCTCACATCGGACCTACAGGTTTCTCACGATGAGTTGCTGTCGCAATGCTCTGTGTGAGGCCTCTCCTCCGGCAGGATGAGGTGCACGTCCCCGAACTCGTGCCACAGGTAGAGCCCGCGCAGCGCCTCCTCGTAGCTGCGGTCGACCGCCGGCCGCCCCGCCACCGCCTCCAGCATCAGCAGATGCGAGGCCTCCGGCTCGTGCAGCCCGGTCAGCAGCCCGTCCACCACCCGCACCCCGCGCTCCGGCGTCACGACGAGCTCCGTCCACCCCTCGGCCGCCCGCACCGCCCCGTCCGCCCCGGCGGCCGACTCCACGGCCCGTACGGCGGTCGTCCCGACCGCCACCACCCGCCCCGCGCCCGCCTTCACCGCGTTGATCAGCCGGGCCGACTCCGCCGGCACGGCGAACCGCTCCGCGTACGGCGGCTCGTGCGCCTCCGCCGACGACACCCCCGTGTGCAGCGTGACCGGCGCGAACTGCACCCCCCGGCTCACCAGCTCCGCCACCGTCCGGGCGGTGAAGGGCCGCGCCGCGCTCGGCATCTCCGCACTCCCCGCCCCGTCGGCCGACGGCAGCGCGAACACCGTCTGGTAGACGGACAGCGGCTGGTCCCGCTCCGTGTAGGAGTACCGGACGGGCCGCCCGTGCTCCCGCAGCACCCCTCGTACGTCCGCCGTCGTCCGCGCCCACCACAGCCGCTCGCCCCGTGCGCTCAGCGGTTCCTCCAGGACCAGCAGCCCGCCGCCCGGCAGCCGTACCTCGCTCCCCGCGTGCGTACCCGTACGCGCGCGCGTGGTCCCTCTCCCGTCCGGCTCCCGCAGTTCGACCGCCCACCGGCCGTCCCCGTGCGCCGCGTCCCCGCGCGTGGAGAAGTGCACCACCACGCGCGCGTGCCCGACCCGCCCGTCCACGGCGGCCGCCAGCGTCGGCGAGGTGTTCACCACCAGCAGGTCCCCGGCCCGCAGCAGACCGGGCAGCTCGGCGAAGCCGTGGTGCGACACCGCCGTGCCACGCGACACCAGCAGCCGTACGGCGTCCCGGTCGAGCCCCGGCCCCCGCTGCTCGGCCGGCACCCGCGCGGACAGCTCCTCCGGCACCCTCAGCACGGTCGTCATCGCCCCGCCACCAGCGCGGGCGCCCCGTACCGCCCACTGGCGGGCCGCTCGTCGAGCAGCCGCAGGAACGCCGGTACGACCGACTCCGGCGCCGGCCGCGGACCGTCGTCGTCCGGTACGGCCGCCGTGTACAGCTCCGTCGCCATGTCCCCGGGATCCACCGCCCACACCCGCAGCCCCGGCTCCTCCACACCGAGCACCGCCGCCAGCTGGTCCAGGGCCGCCTTCGAGGCGCCGTAGCCGCCCCAGGTCTCGTACGCCTCGGAACCCGCGTCCGAGCTGACCGCGACCACCGCGCCCACCGGTGACTCCCGCAGCAGCGGCAGCGCCTCCTGGACCAGGCCCAGCGCCGCCACCACGTTCACCTCCAGCGCCCGCCGCAGTCCCTCCAGGGGCAGCTCACCGAGGCGTACCAGGGGCTCGGCGCCCAGCGCGCTGGCGTTGCTCACCAGCAGGTCCGCCCCGCCCAGCGCCCGCGCGGCGGCCACCAGCTCCGCCCGGTGCCCGGCGTCCGTGACGTCCCCGGGCAGCGGCGCCACCCGCACCCCGTGCCCCGCCAGGGCCTCCGCCGCCTCCTTCAGGTGCCCGGCACCCCTGGCGTCGAGCACCAGGTCCCAGCCCCGCGCCGCCAGCGCCTCGGCCAGCGCCCGCCCCAGCCCCTTCGAGGCCCCCGTGATGATCGCTACCGGCATGACAACCGTCCCCTCGGCTCCGTCCGCCCTGGTCGGCGGTGACCCCAACGTAGGAACCGGCCCGCCCCGGCCGCCTCGGACGCGGGCCGCAACCGCACGGGGTCCTTCGGACTAAGCCGACGGTCGGGGCCCCGGGCCCTAGGACCCCGGGCCTACGCCCACCGGCCCCGGCGCTGCCCCCAGCGCCCGATCCCCGGTGTCGGAGCCCGCCGGTACCGTGAGGGCATGAGTCACGGTCCCCGGTCCGGCCTCGCCGCGGTCAGTGCCGCGCTGCTGGCCATGAGCAGGCATCTGGAGGTGCGCGACGTCCTCAAGACGATCGTCGCCTCCGCCCGCGAGCTGCTCGACGCGCAGTACGCCGCCCTGGGGGTCCCCGACGACCACGGCGGCTTCGCCCAGTTCGTCGTCGACGGCGTCACCGACGCCCAGTGGAAGGCCATCGGCCCGCTCCCGCGCCAGCACGGCATCCTCGCCGCCATGCTCCACGAGGCGAAGGTCGAGCGGCTGGCCGACGTCCGCGAGGATCCCCGCTTCGAGGGCTGGCCCTCCGCCCACCCCGAGATGTCCGACTTCCTGGGACTGCCGATCCGCGACGGCGAAGAGGTCATCGGCGCGCTGTTCCTCGCCAACAAGAACTGTCAGAAGCCCGAGGGCGGCTGCGGCTTCACCGCCGAGGACGAGGAACTGCTCTCCATCCTCGCCCAGCACGCGGCCATCGCCCTCACCAACGCCCGGCTCTACGAGCGCAGCCGCGAACTGACCATCGCCGAGGAGCGCTCCCGGCTCGCCCACGAACTCCATGACGCGGTCAGCCAGAAGCTGTTCTCCCTGCGCCTCACCGCGCAGGCCGCCGCCGCCCTGGTCGACCGCGATCCGGGCCGCGCCAAGGGCGAGTTGCAGCAGGTGGCCGCGCTGGCCGCCGAGGCCGCCGACGAACTGCGCGCCGCCGTCGTCGAGTTGCGGCCCGCCGCCCTCGACGAGGACGGCCTGATCGCCACCCTGCGCACCCAGGTCCAGGTCCTCGACCGCGCCCACACCGCGCGCGTGACCTTCGCCGCGAGCGGCTTCCGCGCCCTGCCCGCCGCGCAGGAGGAGGCCCTGCTCCGGGTGGCCCAGGAGGCACTGCACAACGCACTGCGGCACTCCGGCGCCGAGCACGTCGACGTGACCGTGAACCGGCGCGGCGGCGGCGCCGTGCTGCGGGTCACGGACGACGGCACCGGCTTCGACCCGCACCTCACCCGCCGTGCCGGACGCCACCTGGGCCTGGTCTCCATGCGGGACCGCGCGGACGGCGTCGGCGGCACCCTGACCGTGGAGTCGGCGCCCGGCAAGGGCACCGAGATCGAGCTGGAGGTCCCCGGTGGCTGACGCAATCAGGGTGCTCCTGGTCGACGACCACCAGGTCGTCCGACGGGGCCTGCGCACCTTCCTGGAGGTGCAGGACGACATCGAGGTCGTGGGCGAGGCGGCCGACGGCGCCGAAGGGGTCGAACGCGCGCAGGAACTGGCCCCCGACGTCGTCCTCATGGACATCAAGATGCCCGGCATGGACGGCGTGGACGCCCTGCGCAGGCTCCGCGAACTCGACAACCACGCGCGCGTGCTGATAGTCACCAGCTTCACCGAACAGCGCACGGTGGTCCCGGCCCTGCGCGCCGGCGCCGCCGGGTACGTCTACAAGGACGTCGATCCCGACGCGCTCGCCACCGCCATCCGCTCGGTGCACGCCGGGCACGTCCTGCTCCAGCCGGAGGTGGCCGGCGCCCTGCTCTCCCAGGAGGAGGCCCACTCCGGCCAGGGCCGGGGCGGCTCGCTCACCGAGCGGGAGCGCGAGGTGCTCGGGCTGATCGCCGACGGCCGCTCCAACCGGGAGATAGCCCGTGCGCTGGTGCTGTCCGAGAAGACCGTCAAGACGCACGTCTCGAACATCCTGATGAAACTCGACCTCGCCGACCGCACCCAGGCCGCCCTCTGGGCCGTTCGCCATGGCGTGACCGGCTGAGACGCCCTCCGCAACGCTTCACCGACGGCAACATGGAGGGTCGTCCTCCGGGCTGAGATTCATACCGTCGTGGGAATGTCACCCGGACGGCGCATCCTCTCCCGGCCGCCGCCGTTCTTCAGTGCGTGCCGCGGCGACCGCCGTGGCGATCGCCAAGGAGGCTCAAGAAGTGAAGAACCTGAAGAAGGCAGCGGCCGTGACGATGGTGGCCGGCGGGATCGTGGCCGCGGGCGCGGGGATGGCCTCCGCCCACACCGGCGGCGCCCACGCCGACGGCCGCGCCCAGGGCTCTCCCGGCGTCGTCTCCGGCAACGTCATCCAGGCCCCGGTGCACGTGCCCGTCAACGTCGTCGGCAACAGCGTGAACGTCATCGGCGTGCTGAACCCCGCCTTCGGCAACCTCGGCCTCAACCACTGAGACCGCGCCGCATCCGCGGCATCGACCTCCGGCCTCTCCGGGCGCTCCCGGGGAGGCCGGTCGGCTTTTCCACCCGGTGATCTGTCCACCTGGTGATCTGTCCACCGGGTGATCTCTCCGCCCGGTGATCTTTTCGGTCCAATGATCCGAACGGGCAGTCACGCGCCCCGGTCCGTGCCACCGGCGGGCCCACCGGCGTTGATCAGGCACGGCCCACGGTCGGGCCGGACACGCACACGCAGGAGGAACCCTTCCCATGAACATCGCCAAGAAGGCCGCCGTCGCCATGACCGTCGCCGGTATCGCAGCGGGTGCCTCCGCCGGTGCCGCCTTCGCCGACGCCACCGCCACCGGCGACGCCGCGAACTCCCCGGGCGTCGTCTCCGGCAACGTCATCCAGGTCCCGGTCAACGTCCCGGTCAACGCCAGCGGCCTCTCCGTCAACGTGATCGGCCTGCTGAACCCGGCGTTCGGCAACCACGCCACCAACAAGTAGCGCGGGAAGGTCCGGGGGCGCCGGCCCCCGGACCGCCTAGCGGCCCCGCTCCCGCTCCTCCACGACGGAGTCGTACGCCGCGACCAGGGCCCGCCGGGCCGTCCGCTCCACCGGCCGCAACGCGGCACCCCGCGCCGCCATCTCCGAGGCGCTCACCGCACCCCCGTGCCCGTTCTCGTACGCCAGCGAGACCAGCAGCCCCACCCGCTGCGCCAGCTCCAGCACCCGCACCGCCCGCGGCGGATACCCCGGCGCCAGCACCTCCCGGCCGCGCTCCGCACGCGCCCGGTACGCGTCGATCGCCGCCTCCGCCACCGGCCCCGACCCGGCGACGTCCAGCTTCGACAGCACCTCGGTCGCGTCCCGCAGCGCCTCCGCAAGCTCCCGCTCCGCCTCCCCCAGCGACGGCACGTCGGCCGGCGGCGCCTCCCGCACCGGCAGAACGTGCCAGACCACCTCGACATGCACGTCACCGGCCGGCCCGGCCTCGTGCACCTCGGGCACCAAGCCGAACGCGGCGCCGTGGCAGACCACCGCCTCCTCCGCCTCCAGCGCCCGCGCGTTGAACTCCGGCGGCCCGCTCAGCCCCAGCGGATGCCCAGGGGCCGGCAGCGCGACCCGCAGCGCGGTCGCCCCGAGCGCCCGCAGCCGCCCCAGCGCGAGGGTGAGCCCGACCGGAGCCGGCTCACCCGGCAGCCCCTCCACCCGGTGCACCGCGTCCTCGCCGACGATGGCGAGCACGGCTTCATCCGGAGAGACAAGTCCGGCCAATAGGGCATTTCCCCAAGCGGCGAGGCGTCCTGAACGCGGTTCCGTGAGCATGCCCCCACCCTAAGGACCGGACCGATGGATTGGAGCGCCGCACTCGTGGCGTAGATTTCATAAGGGCTGCGCCCACCCGTGCCGCCGCCCGAGCCACAGGCGTACGCGACAGCCGAGACCGGCCACACTGCAAGGGGAGACAACGCGCTCATGAGCGATGTTCTGGAGCTTCAGGACGTATCCGTGGTCCGGGAGGGCCGGGCTCTGGTGGACCAGGTCTCCTGGTCGGTGAAGGAGGGCGAGCGCTGGGTCATCCTCGGCCCCAACGGCGCCGGCAAGACCACCCTCCTGAACATCGCCTCCAGCTACCTCTACCCCAGCAAGGGCACCGCCACCATCCTCGGCGACACCCTCGGCAGGGTCGACGTCTTCGACCTGCGCCCCCGCATCGGCGTGGCCGGCATCGCGATGGCCGAGAAGCTCCCCAAGCGCCAGACCGTCCTGGAGACCGTGCTCACCGCCGCCTACGGCATGACCGCCCACTGGCAGGAGGAGTACGACGAGGTCGACGAGCAGCGCGCCCGCGCCTTCCTCGACCGCCTCGGCATGACCGACTACATCGACCGGAAGTTCGGCACCCTCTCCGAGGGCGAGCGCAAGCGCACCCTGATCGCCCGCGCCCTGATGACCGACCCCGAACTGCTGCTCCTCGACGAGCCCGCCGCGGGCCTCGACCTCGGCGGCCGCGAGGACCTGGTCCGCCGCCTCGGCCGGCTCGCCCGTGACCCGATCGCCCCCTCCATGATCATGGTCACCCACCATGTCGAGGAGATCGCCCCCGGCTTCACCCACGTCCTGATGATCCGCCAGGGCAAGGTGCTCACCGCCGGCCCGCTGGAGCTCGAGCTGACCTCCCGCAACCTCTCCCTCTGCTTCGGCCTCCCGCTCGTCGTCGAACAGCTCGGCGACCGCTGGACCGCCCACGGACTGCCCCTGTCCTGACGGGCGTTGACGCGGCAAAGCACCCTGTCGGGTTCGGTACCCCCGGCCCTACCATGACGATGTGAACAACATCGACGCATGGGTGTGGTGGCTCGTCGTCGCAGCCGCGCTCGGCATCCCGCTCGTGGTGACCGCGATGCCGGAGTTCGGCATGTTCGCGGTCGGCGCCGTGGCCGCCGCAGGCACCGCAGGACTCGGCGCGGGCGTCGTGCTCCAGGTACTCGTCTTCGTCGTCGTCTCCGTCGCCCTGATCGCCGTCGTACGGCCCATCGCGAACCGGCACGCCCTCCAGCGCCCCGGACTCGCCACCGGCGTGGACGCGCTGAAGGGCAAACAGGCCGTCGTCCTCGAACGCGTCGACGGCGCGGACGGACGGATCAAGCTCGCCGGCGAGATCTGGTCGGCCCGCTCCCTCCACCCGGACCGTGCCTACGAAGTGGGACAGGAAGTGGACGTCGTGGAGATCGAGGGGGCCACGGCGATAGTCATCTGACCTCGTAAGACTCAACTGAACAGAAGAGTCCCCGAGTTGCGCGTGCGTCTGTCAGACTCATCCAGCAAGATCTTCAACAACCATAAGATCTGCCGAAGCGCCGAGGCGGAGAAGGGTACGGGGAGCGACGATGGAACCGGTCATCATCGTCCTGGTCATTCTGGTGGTGTTGGTCTTCATCGCCTTGATCAAGACGATCCAAGTCATCCCACAGGCGAGCGCCGCCATCGTGGAGCGCTTCGGCCGCTACACGCGGACTCTGAACGCCGGCCTGAACATCGTGGTCCCGTTCATAGACACCATCCGCAACCGCATCGACCTGCGTGAACAGGTCGTACCGTTCCCGCCGCAGCCGGTGATCACCCAGGACAACCTGGTCGTGAACATCGACACGGTCATCTACTACCAGGTCACCGACGCCCGCGCGGCCACCTACGAGGTCGCCAGCTACATCCAGGCCATCGAGCAGCTGACCGTCACCACGCTCCGCAACATCATCGGCGGCATGGACCTGGAACGCACGCTGACCTCCCGTGAGGAGATCAACGCGGCCCTGCGCGGCGTCCTCGACGAGGCCACCGGCAAGTGGGGCATCCGCGTCAACCGCGTCGAACTCAAGGCGATCGAGCCGCCGACCTCCATCCAGGACTCGATGGAGAAGCAGATGCGCGCCGACCGTGACAAGCGCGCCGCGATCCTCACCGCGGAAGGCACCCGCCAGGCCGCCATCCTCACCGCCGAGGGCGAGAAGCAGTCCCAGATCCTGCGCGCCGAGGGTGAGGCCAAGGCGGCGGCACTCCGCGCGGAGGGCGAGGCCCAGGCGGTCCGTACGGTCTTCGAGGCGATCCACGCCGGCGACCCGGACCAGAAGCTCCTCTCCTACCAGTACCTCCAGATGCTCCCGAAGATCGCCGAGGGCGACGCCAACAAGCTCTGGATCGTCCCCAGCGAGATCGGCGACGCCCTCAAGGGCCTCTCCGGCGCCATGGGCAACTTCGGCCCCCTGGGCGGCGGCTCGGGCGGCGGCGGCAACATCCCGGCCCAGGAACGCCGCGAAAAGCCGAACATCGACTAGGGCGCCTCAAAACAGACGTTCCCCGCGCCCACGTAAGGGGCGCGGGGAACTGCGCGACAAGCCACGACGCAGCCGCAGCCGCAGCCGCGAGACGGCGATCCACCCGGCAGAGGACTAGGCGGCCACATCCCCCGCCAACCACTCAGGCAACGCCGCGTAGTCCTCGGCCCCCATCGCCAGCAGCATCGCATCCCGCGGCGTGGGCTCGAACGGCAGCCGCAGCAACGGCATCCCCGCCTCCTCGGGCGTCCGGTCCGCCTTCCGGTGATTGTCCTCCGCGCACGAGGCCACCGTGTTCAGCCACGAGTCGGTGCCGCCCTGCGCCCGGGGCACCACATGGTCCACGGTCGTCGCCCGCCGCCCGCAGTAGGCGCATCTGTGCCGGTCCCTGACCAGCACTCCCCGTCGCGACCAGGGCGCCTGTCTCCGGAACGGCACCCGTACGTACCGGCACAGCCTGATCACCCGCGGCGCAGGTATGTCCACGTCCGCACCGCGCATGCGCAGTTCGGGGTGGGCCTGCTCGACGACGGCCTTGTCCTGCAACACCAGGACAACGGCGCGGTTCAACGTCACCGTGGACAGCGGCTCGAAACTCGCGTTCAGAACCAGCGTGTCACGCATCCAGCCCACCTCCCATGTGCACCGTGCCCACCCCCGGCGGGCTTGGATCAACTTTGGACGGGCGCGCCGAGATGGACAACGCAATAAAAACTGCCCGCCTCTGATCACTTCCAAGACCAGAGGCGGGCAAACGTTCAATGAACGCTCGACTGATTTTCGCGAGCCGGGTCAGCCCTCGGCGGGAACCGCGTACTCGCCGACCAGCTGCGCACGCGCGATCGCGTGGAACCGCAGATTGAACCCGACGACGGCGGGCGACACGTCGGCATCCGGACCGAGCTTCTCCTGGTCCACCGCGTACACCGTGAAGACGTACCGGTGCGGTCCGTCCCCGGGCGGCGGCGCGGCACCACCGAAGTCCTTCGACCCGTAGTCGTTGCGCACCTGCACCGCGCCCTCGGGCAGCCCCTCGAACTTGCCACTGCCCGCACCCGCCGGCAGCTCGGTCACCGAGGCCGGGATGTCGAACACGGACCAGTGCCAGAATCCACTGCCCGTCGGCGCGTCCGGGTCGTAGCAGGTCACGGCGAAGCTCTTGGTCCCGGCCGGGAAGCCCTCCCACCGCAGCTGCGGCGAGGTGTTGCCCTTGGCGTAGACCTGAGCGTCCTTGAGCGCCGCCCCTTCCTCGACGTCTTCGCTCGTCACCCTGAACGACGGCACGGGCGGGTGGAAGTCATGGGGGAGAGGTCGCCGCTTGAGCTCGGTCACCTCGGTACCTCCTGATCCATAGGGTCGATGCGGATCGAGTACGGAATCCGTGGTTCCCGAGCCTAGAACCAGTTGCGCTTGCTGCCGACCTCGGACAGCCACTGGTTGAGATACGCCGCCCAGTCGGTCCCGTGGAAGTCGTGCAGACCCACCTGGAAGGACCGGAAGGTGTCGCTGCCCTCGCTGAACAGGCCGGGCTTCTTGTCCATTTCGAGGACGACGTCCATGGCGTGCCCGTCCGCGACGAAGCTCAGCTCCACCTGGTTCAGACCCCGGTACTGGGACGGCGGGTGGAACTCCACCTCCTGGTAGAAGGGGAGCGTCTGCCGGGTACCCCGGATGTGCCCCTTCTCCAGGTCCGCGTTCTTGAAGCGGAAGCCCAGCTGGATGAAGGCGTCCAGGATCGCCTTCTGCGCCGGCAGCGGATGCACGTTGACCGGGTCGAGGTCACCCGAGTCGACCGCCCGCGCGATCTCCAGCTCGGTCGTCACCCCGATGTGCATCCCGCGCAGCGCCTGCCCGTCGATCATCGTGACGGGCGTCTCCCACGGGATCTCCAGCCCGAACGGCACCGCGTGCACCGCCCCCGCCTGGAGCTCGAAGGCACCACCGAGCCGCACCTTGCCGAAGTCGATGTTCTGCTTGTACTCCTCGTCGCCGTGCTCCACCTCGACCCGGGCCTGGAGTCCCACGGACAGCCCCTGGATCTCCTGGTTCACCGACCCGCCCTGGATCCGCACCTCGCCCTGGACAACGCCGCCCGGTACGACGTTGCTCTCGGTGAGCACCGTCTCGACGGACGCCCCACCGGCACCCAGGCTCGCGAGCAGCTTCTTGAAGCCCATGACTCTCCCTTTACGTACGGACCTTTGATCCCTACAAACGCGATCCGGTCGCGACCGGTTCCGGCCCACACCCTGGCAAGCGGACGATTCCTTGACCAGCCCTTGGAATCCGCGGCCTGGACTAGGCTCGGACGCCATGATCGTGCCCCCGGACCGTACGCCACTCCCCAGGAGCTTCTTCGACCGCCCTGTACTGGAGGTCGCCCCCGATCTCCTCGGCCGCACCCTCGTCCGCACCACCCCGGAGGGACCGATCGCGGTGCGCCTCACAGAGGTGGAGGCGTACGACGGCCCGAACGACCCGGGATCGCACGCCTACCGTGGCCGCACCCCCCGTAACGAGGTGATGTTCGGTCCGCCCGGACACGTGTACGTCTACTTCACCTACGGCATGTGGTTCTGCATGAACCTGGTGTGCGGACCGGAGAGCAGGGCGAGCGCCGTCCTGCTCCGGGCCGGCGAGGTCCTGGAGGGGGCCGAGCTCGCGCGCAAACGTCGACTTTCGGCCCGATACGACCGCGAACTGGCCAAAGGCCCGGCCCGCCTGGCCACCGCTCTGGACGTCACCCGCGCCCTGGACGGCGTGGACGCGTGTGCCGCCGGTGAGACACCGCTGCGGATGCTGACCGGCACCCCCGTCCACTCCGACCAGGTACGGAACGGTCCCCGGACCGGAGTCGCCGGCGAAGGAGGGAACGGGGACGCCCACCCTTGGCGGTTCTGGATCGCCAACGACCCGACGGTGAGCCCCTATCGGGCCCATGTACCCCGCCGCCGCTCAAGTTGACGCGGCTCTGGAAGGTGCGTAATGTATCCCGAGCCGCTGAACCGGGTACGGCAATCGCCAGCAGTCGGAAGCGGCCACCCACTACCTACGACTTCCCCCTGACGGGGTCGAATTCTGCATGCCCGCATGCCCGAATTCGAACTCGCGGAGCTCGATTATGAGTCTCGACGGGAATCGGCTAACGTAGTGAATGTCGAAAGGCCGACGGGCGAGAGCCGGAAAGCCCCAGACAATCCCGCCGACCGGGAATCGGACGCCGAAAGGATCTGATAGAGTCGGAAACGCAAGACCGAAGGGAAGCCCGGAGGAAAGCCCGAGAGGGTGAGTACAAAGGAAGCGACCGTTCCTTGAGAACTCAACAGCGTGCCAAAAGTCAACGCCAGATATGTTGATACCCCGTCTCCGGCCGACATCGGCTGGGACGTGGTTCCTTTGAAGAAAAAACACAGCGAGGACGCTGTGAACGGTCGGATCATTCCTCCGATCGTTCCGCTCTCGTGGTGTCGTCCCGATTACGGGAAAACATTCACGGAGAGTTTGATCCTGGCTCAGGACGAACGCTGGCGGCGTGCTTAACACATGCAAGTCGAACGATGAACCACTTCGGTGGGGATTAGTGGCGAACGGGTGAGTAACACGTGGGCAATCTGCCCTTCACTCTGGGACAAGCCCTGGAAACGGGGTCTAATACCGGATAACACTCTTGCAGGCATCTGTGAGGGTTAAAAGCTCCGGCGGTGAAGGATGAGCCCGCGGCCTATCAGCTTGTTGGTGAGGTAGTGGCTCACCAAGGCGACGACGGGTAGCCGGCCTGAGAGGGCGACCGGCCACACTGGGACTGAGACACGGCCCAGACTCCTACGGGAGGCAGCAGTGGGGAATATTGCACAATGGGCGAAAGCCTGATGCAGCGACGCCGCGTGAGGGATGACGGCCTTCGGGTTGTAAACCTCTTTCAGCAGGGAAGAAGCGAAAGTGACGGTACCTGCAGAAGAAGCGCCGGCTAACTACGTGCCAGCAGCCGCGGTAATACGTAGGGCGCA